>SYPI01000085.1 GCA_005804005.1 Planctomycetia bacterium | reverse complement strand
TACAGCGTGGGCATGACCTGCTCAACCGGTCGTGATCGGGGCTTGGCTCAGGCTTGGGCGGGGAGCAAGCCCCAGCGGGCGCAGGGCACGCTGGAGTGCATGCTGGATGAGATCGCCCGTCTGGGGGCTGGTGTGGGACGCGAAGAGTTTGATCGCTCTCTGGTGCGGGTGCGGAGCGCGATGGTCATGCACGGCGAGAGCACCGCCGCTCTATCAGCCGCCCACGCCGGAGATACCTATCGCCTCGGCCACCCCCGCACACTCTCCGAGGTTCTGGCGGAACTCGCCGGGATCAGTTTCGAAGAATTCAACCAGTTCCTGAGGGGCCGTTTCACAAATCAGTGGTTGGCGACCCGCACGATCTCAATCGTTGGCCCGCAGATGCTGAAGGCACCGGCCACCACGGCCTAGACGCTCAACCATCAAGCCGCTGGACCCGTGTGTACTGATCCAGGTTGAGGACGACGATTTCCCCGTCATCGCGGCGGAGTTCGAGTCGATCCAGCCACAGCCGATCGTTGCGCGAATGGGCGAACCACGAGCCGGTGGTGGCCTGTCGGACCCGCAACACAGTGCCTTCCACCGCGGTAGACCAGACCTGCTCGACCTGCGGCATCTGCTGGGTCACGCGGACTCGGGTTCCAGGCTGAATCTCAGCGGTATCCATGGTGGTCACGGCTTCGCGGGTGGTCACGGCTTCGCGCCCGGCGGTGGGGCCACCGGGGCGCTTGGCGCAGGGAGCGGCTGGAAGGTGTAGGGCGCCAGCTTCACGGTGACTTCAACCCGCTGACCGGCGCGCAGGAGGGTCAAGGAAAGTTCATCGCCCGGCTTCAGTGATCGCAGCAGACTCCGCAGCGACTTCGGATCGGCGCTGGCCGCCCCCTTGGCAGCCAGGACTACGTCGTGTTCCTCCACCCCGGCAAGGGCACCGGGGCCGCCAGCCAGCACATGGGTGACCAGAGAGGTGGAGGCGGCGTCGAAGGTGGCGTGCTTGGCGAGCGCAGTCGCTGGAGTCTCGAAGCGCAGTCCGGTCATGACCGATGGCGGTGGCGGGCCCTGACGGAGTTGCGGCGGCAGGGCCAGCTTGTGCAGCACGCGGCCGTCGCTGGCGAGGATTTCCAGATGGTCGGCGGTGCGGCGCCACTGCGACTCCGGGACCAGTTGGCCGCCTAACAGCACCTGGATCTTCCCATCCTGCACATGAATGTCGAAGCGAGGCTTCGGTGCGGCCGCTGGCGTGGCACCGGGCTGGGGCGCGGGGATCCGATTGCTGGCGGCATCCTGCGCCGGAGCCGCTGCGAGGGCGAACAATGCGAGGATGGTGGCGGCGGCGCGGGCACTCATGGCGGCTCATCCTAGCCCAGCCGATCACTAGGATGCGGCAGTGCGTTGGTTCACCGGCATTCTGGCCTCGCTCGCGATGTCCTGCACGCCCATCGGCCACGATGGTCCAGAGGGACCCTGGCCGTACCTGCCGGTGAAGATGCGGATTCACCCGGTCAGTCATGTGACCGCGGAGGGCAAATCACAGCAGTTAGCGTTGCACATTGAGTTCCTGGACAAGGACGGATGTCCGACGCGATCCACGGGGGTCTTGATGGTGGCGTGCTGGGAGCCGGGTCAAGCACACATTGAGCGAACCATCGAACTGGGCGATCAGGAAACCAACAACCATGTGTTCAATCGCGCCACCCGGACCTACGAGGTCATCATGGACCTGCCCCCGGAACCTAGGGCGAGTTCGATCCGCGTGGATCTCACCCTCCACGACGGGACGATCTCCCTAAGTGCGACCGGGGTGGTTACGGCTGCGCAGCCGGTTCCGGTTCCGTCCCCTTGAGTTGGCGGTACTTCTCGCGGTACTTCTCTTCCAGCCGAGATTGACGGCTAGAGAGATCGATTGCCCGACCATCGATAAAGGCGCGTTGAACCGTGGAGAGCCCGTCGAGCGGCTCGCCGCTGCACACCAGCAGTGTGGCCTGCTTGCCCACCTGAATCGTTCCCAATGAATCTCCCAGCCCGGCGATGCGCGCGGGCGTGCGGGTGATGGCGGCCAGCGCCTCTTCGCGCGCCAGACCGTGGGCCGCGGCGGTGGCGGCGTGCAGGCGCAGGTTGCGGTCGTTGGATGGATCGTCGCCGGTGGCGATGCAGCAAGTCACACCAGCGGCCACCAGTCGGCCCGGCAGCGAGTAACTATCGTCGTACGGCAGGTGGGCCAGGGTGGGAAGCCGCAGTACACCCAGAACCACCACACCGACCCCGTTTTCACGGAGCAGTTGGGCGCAGGCGCCAGCTCCGGCGCCACCGACGATCACCGCCTGCAGGCCGCGCCGCTTGGCCCAGAGCACGGCACTTTCAACCTGTCCGGCGCTGGAAGCCTCGATGAACAGCGGCTCGCGGCCCTCCAGAGCGCCGCGCATTCGCGAGAAGCGCAGATCACCATCGACCGATGGATCGGCGGAGTGGGCCAGCAGCCACGCCTGCGCTTGATCGAAGAAGTCGTCAATCTCGCGCCGGTCTTTGGCGCTGCGCTCCTTCTGCTTATCTGGATCGGAACTCGACCACTGCTCCGGGGCGGCTTCGGTGGCTGGCCAGCGCAACACCAGTCCGCACTCGCGCTCGATGAGCAGACCCTCCACACCCCAACCGTCAGTTCGCATGGCGCTGGCCTGACCCGAGAGAAGCCCGCCCTGTGGGAACGACACTGCGGTCAGAACTCCACCGGCGCGGGCGACCGGCAGTAGATCGCTGTCCGGGTTGATGGCCACGCCGGCAACCGACTCGGGGTGGAATCGACCGAACTCAGTGCGGTCATCAGTGGCCGGCACCAGCAGCGTCTCGACCATGCCCAGGGAGGTCGCCATTGACACGAAGCCCGGGCAGATGTGCCCACCACGGCAATCAACGCGCTCGGTGTCCGCGGGCACGGCGTCGGGAATGCCCGGCCCAACCGCCACCACCTTGCCGCCGTCAAACAGTACGAAGCCGTTGGCCAGTGGCGCAGCTCCCGGGGCAACAGTGTGCACCGTGGCGTTGAAGAGCAGCACTGGCGTCGACTGAGTCGGCCCGGGAATCTCGGTGGATTGGCCGCCAGCCAGGGCGGTGCTCAGCGCCGCAATGGTGACGCCGTAGCCGTGTTTCATCGGCCGCCCCCAGACTCTCCGCACTGGCCACAGGAATGCTGGGTGGGATCGATGCCGCGCCGCCACATTTCCAGCGCCCAGTCATCGCGGTTGCTGAGCATTCGGCTCAACAAACTGGGGCGGGCATCCTCCGCCGGATGATCATCGTCACCAGAATCGCTCTTGCGCTTGGCATCCTTGCGTTCGCGGTCCTTCTCAGCCAGCGCGTAGGCAATCAGCGACTGCCGCAGTGCGGAATCACGAGAGCGCAGTCGCTGATCCTCTTCGAGGGAGAACCGACACGCACCATCGATCCAAGTCTGCTCGCACCGGCTGAAGGAGCTGAGCGGGTGCCCCGACCAGATCACAAAGTCTGCGTCCTTGCCTACCTCTAGGCTGCCGGCGCGCTGACCGATCCCGATCTGCTTGGCCGGGTTGATGGTGACGAAGTTCAAGGCCTCCGGCTCGGAAGTGGCGCCAGAGCGCACGGCCTTGGCCGCCTCGGTGTTCATGTGGCGGGCCAGTTCATCGGAGTCGCTGTTGAAACTCACCAACACGCCGGCATCGTGCATGATCGAGCCATTGGCGGGGATGGCGTCCATCACCTCGACCTTGTAGGCCCACCAGTCGCTGAAACTCGATGCCCCCGCGCCGTGGGCGGCGATGGTGTCGGCGACTTTGTAACCCTCAAGAATGTGCTGAAGTGTGCCAATCCGGAAGCCGAGTGACTCGGCCAGGCGCAGCAACATCACGATTTCATCTTGCCGGTAGGAATGGCAGTGGATGATCCGCTCCTGCCGCAGGATCTGGGCCAGAGTCTCCAGTTCAAGGTCACGCCGCGGCTCGATAGTGCGCTGGCGTTGGCCCGGCGGGAGGGTCTCCCAACGCGCGCGCGCCGCGTCG
>SYPI01000005.1 GCA_005804005.1 Planctomycetia bacterium | reverse complement strand
CTTGGGCTACCGGTGCCGAGCGTCGCGGGGTGCGGGTAATCATCGCCGCGGCGGGTGGGGCCGCTCACCTGCCGGGAGTGACTGCGGCGCTTACACCACTTCCGGTGCTGGGTGTGCCCATGGAGGGCGCATCGCTGCGCGGGCTCGACGCCCTGTTGGCCATCGTGCAGATGCCCGCAGGCGTTCCAGTGGGCACACTGGCTATCGGCAAGGCTGGGGCCATCAACGCGGCCCTGCTGGCCGGGGCGATTCTCAGCGGCAGCAATGCGAAGATTGGCGCGGCAGTGCGCACATTCCGCCGCCGCCAGACCCGCCGAGTGGAAAGCGATTCGGTGGTGGAGTCAGGGCCGACTCAGGCCCGGCCCAAGGCCAAGTGATTCGCTGGCACCACCGCGTGCAGGCGTTTTCGCGCGGTTGAGAGCGCCGCGCTGGAAACATCAAACCCGATCGCCTCACGGCCACTGGCCACGGCTGCCACCAGCGTGGTGCCGCTGCCGCAGAACGGATCCAGCACGGTCGCGCCGGGAGCGGCGCAGGCTTCGATCAGCAGCGACAGCAGCGCCAACGGTTTCTGAGTCGGGTAACCGGTCCGCTCTAGGGCCATGTTGTTCAGTGCCGGAATCTGCAGCACATCAGTCGACTTCTTCAACCGACCGGCCAGCCGTTGGCTGGTGGCCGGAACCATCGGCGGCTGGAAGTAGTAGTGCGACCCCTTCGAGTAGTAGAGGATGTCGTCATGCTTGCGGGCAAACGAGCGCGGCGATGATCCGCCCAGCCCATATGACCAGACGATGTGGTTGATGAAGCGCTCGACACCGAAGACTTCGTCCAGCAGCAGGCGCACATGATGAGACGAGCGCCAGTCGACGTGGGCCAGAATCGCCCCGTCTTCAGCCAAAGTGCGGCGAATCTCGGCCAGCCTCGGCCGAAGGAACTCGCGGTAATCGGTCCCCCCGCCGAAGGAATCGGCGTAGACGGTGGCGGCATGTTCGCCGCGGCCGCGCCGAGTTTTCCCAGTGTTGAAAGGCGGATCCAGATACGCCAGCCCAACGGAACCAGGTTCGACTCCACTCAGAAGTGAAAGACAGTCACCCAACTCCAGCCGCCAGCGCGGCTCCGGGGAACTCATTGCGCGTCGGCGCGCGGATGAGCCTTGTCGTAGGCCGAGCGCATCCTTGCGGTCGAGAGGTGGGTGTAGATCTGGGTACTGGACAGCGATTGATGACCGAGTAGTTCCTGCACGCTGCGCAGGTCGGCGCCGTTGTCTAGCAGGTGCGTGGCGAAGGAGTGACGAATGGTGTGCGGACTGATGTCTGGGTCGAGGCCGGCATGAATCAGATACTTGGCGACCTTGCGACGCACCGAACGGCTGGAGAGTCGCGTGCCATGCTTGTTCACAAACAGGGGCGAGTTCGGCTCCCTGGCACCCCCCTCAGCATCGGCCATCGCTTGATAGCGGCGCAGCGCAGTCAGGGCGTGCGACCCGATGGGGACCCGTCGTTCCCGTCGGCCTTTGCCGCGAATCAGGATCGATTGTCCGGATTCGTCCAGATCGCCGCGGTTGATGGCCACCACTTCGCTCACGCGGATGCCGGTCGAGTAGAGCGTCTCCAATAACCCCCGATCGCGCGCCCCAAGCACCTCGCGGTCGTTGGGCGCATTGAGCAGCTTCTCGATCTGATCAACGCTGATCGCCTTGGGCAGCCGACGGGGCTGCTTCGGGGTGCGGATGAGTGTCATCGGATTGGAGTGCGTGAGTCCACGCTTCTCCATCCACTTGTGGAATGAGCGCAGCGTGGCGATCTTGCGGGCCGTGGTGGCTGGCGAGTAGCCCTGGTCACCCATCTTGGCGAGGTATCGACGGATCAATTCCACATCACACGCCAGCACTCTCTCAGTCGCCGACTTGTGGCCGCCGCCCTTCTTAGCCATGGCCTGAGCTTCAATCGCCTCGTTCATCGTGATCCCCGCATCAACCGCCACGAAGTCGATGAACTGACGCAGATCGAGGCCGTAGCAACGGCTCGTGTAGGGGCTGAAATGGCGCTCCGCGACCAAGTAGTCGAGGAACTGCGCGATCACTGGAATTGGCTTGCTCATTCGGTCGGTAACACTTGGCTTTCGGGTGGCGGACGGTCCGAGAATGTCGGCGTAACTTCAATCGGCATCCATGCTTCCCCGGCTGGAACAAACTGCATATCAAACACAACATGTTATGGAACAGCAGTTTGCAACCACCGAAATCCATGAATTGTTACCGCCGGTCAATGAAATCACCGTTCGCAGCAACTACTGCCATTTCTTATCGGACGGATGACCATTGCGATTCAAACTGGCGTCGACTCAAAGTAGACTCCCCGATTCGCCTGATTGCGTAGCTCAGTCTGGTAGAGCAGCGGCCTTTTAAGCCGTAGGTCCTGGGTTCAAATCCCAGCGCAATCACTCAGGATCCCACGCGTGCCCCCATCCGACGCCTCGAAGTTTGTGGTGCACGCGGTGTGGGTACGCGGGGCGATCCATGTCTGGGCTGAGAGTCTGGCATTGGCTCACGAGCCGCAGTCGCAGAGTCATGCGTCGACCGCTGATTTGATCCGCGCGCATCCATTCGCCTGCACCGCCGAGGCCACCAGACAACGATTGTTGGAGTCGGGGGCGCTGCGCGACGGCGATGTAGCCGCACTCGGCACCATCTCCCTGCCCCTGCCACATCGCATTCATCAGGCGACACCTCTGCCCAGCGGTCGGCTGGGAACGCTGCTGGGAATCACCATCGGTGATGACGAGCCCCTGCACCTTGAATCGGCCCAGACGCCGGCCATCGCCCTCACCGGGCCAGGCGCGCTGCGATTTTTCCTCGGCGTGCAGGATGCGGCCGAGCAGAACGGTGAATCGCTGGAGTTGGGGCAGCCGATGCGCTGGTGGATTGCGTTGGCACAGCTGGCGCTGGAGTTGCTTGTCGACCAGCGCATCGTGCCTTCGCTCACCCAACAGCGCGACGGCCTGCTGCGAGGCTGCTGGCAGCCTTGGCTGCACGAATCCTCGACCCAGTCCAGACTTCAGGCGATCCTGGCATCCACCCCGGCCGTGGTCCGCGCTGCTGCCGACACCGGCGGGACAACCGCATGGCCGATAGTGGATGCGTTCCTCTCGGGGGTAGTGGACTCCTTTGTCCGCAGCGAACTGGGTGCGGAGTCCTACATCGATGCCCTCGAAGGTCGCAACGCCGACACCGACCCCAATGCGGCGTGGCTGGCCGGACTGCTCGACGGCACGCCCGAGGTGCGCCAGCCAGCGCGCTCGGAAACTCCACTGCTGCGTGGGGCGCGCGACTGGCTCGGGGGATTGGCCGATGTCACCGATCAGAATCCGCTGCGGCTGCGGCTCGAACTCAGCGAACCCGATGTCCACGACGAGACACCCGATGCCCGGTGGCGACTGCATTTCGCGCTGGCATCGCACGATTCCTCGACCATCCTGACTGCCCCAGCGGTCTGGGCGCAGTCCACCGGCCGCCGCGGTGCGCGCAGCGCCCAACGCGGCGAGGAACTGGGTGAGTTGCTAGTGCGGGAACTGGGCCGAGCCAGCCGGGTCTGGCCGCGCCTTGAAGATGCCCTCGAAGAGAGCGCTCCCACCGACCTCTCGCTGGACACCAAGGACGCTTACGCATTCCTCTCCGAGTTCGCCCCCATCCTCGTAGAGAGCGGCTTCGATGTGTCGTTGCCGGACTGGTGGGGGGCGCCGACCAGTCGGCTCGGCGCGCGCCTGATGGTCCAGCCGACAACTGGGGTAGATGGCTCTCCGCAGAGTGGCGCCACCCTTGGATTGGCCGCGCTGGTTGACTGCAAGTGGCAGATCTCCCTGGGTGACACGCCGCTCACGCTGAACGCATTCGAGCACCTCGCCAAGGGCGGTGCGCCACTGGTAAAACTGAACGGCAAGTGGGCGGAGATCCGCCCCGAGGATTTCGAGAGCGCCGCGCGGTTTCTGCGCGAGCACGCTGGCGGCACCATGACCCTGCTGGAGGCTCTGCGGCTGGCGCACGGAATAGATGGCCCGGTGGGCGGGCTCGCGGTGCGGGGATTGGAAGCCAGCGGTTGGGTCTCGGAGATTTTCGACGCCCGCGAGAAGGCGGAGGCGTTGCAATCAGTCGCCCAGCCCAGCGGTTTTCAAGGCACCTTGCGCCCGTATCAGGCGGCTGGGCTGGCCTGGTTGGCATTCCTCTCCCGGCATCGCCTCGGCGCCTGTCTGGCCGACGACATGGGATTGGGCAAGACGATCCAGCTCATCGCCCTGCTGCTGCATGAACGCGAAGTGGATCAGGGCCAGCCCATCGGCCCGACGCTGCTGGTGGCGCCAATGTCGGTGCTGGGCAATTGGGAACGGGAACTGACCCGCTTCGCTCCGACTCTGCGGGTACATCGCCACCACGGGCTGGAGCGCCCGACCGGCGAACGCTTCCTGGAAATCGCCCGGTCCAGCGACATCGTGGTCACCACCTACGCCCTAGTGGTGCGCGACCGGGAAACGCTGGCGAAACTTGAATGGCACCGCATCGTGCTGGACGAGGCCCAGCACATCAAGAACCCGCCGACCAAGCAGACATCGTCGATCCGCTCGCTGAAGGCCCACCACCGCGTGGCGTTGACCGGTACGCCAGTGGAGAACCGCCTTACCGAGCTCTGGTCGATCCTGGAGTTCTGCTGCCCCGGCTACCTCGGGGCGCAGGCTTCGTTCCGCCGCAACTTCGCCTTGCCGATCGAGCGCCACCGCGACCGCGCCCGCGCCGATCGGCTGCGCGCCATTGTGCGGCCGATCGTCCTGCGCCGCCTCAAGACCGATCCGCGAATCATCTCCGACCTGCCGCCGCTGATTGAGGGGCGCGAGCATGTAGCCCTCACCAACGAACAGGCTCGACTCTATGAGCAGGTGGTGGCGGAAATGCTGGCGCGAGTCGATGCCTCTGAGGGCATCCGCCGCCGCGGTCTGGTGCTCTCGGCGCTGGTGAAGCTCAAGCAGATCTGCAATCACCCCGGCCACTTCCTGCGCGAAGGCGCAGAGGACCACCCAGATGTCGATGCCCCATCGGATGCCGCCGAACTTGATGCCGCCGCCGAGCAGGCTCGGGCCGTTGCTCAAGCCGCCTCGGCCGGAGAGCGGATGTCCGATCGCTCAGGAAAGACACAGCGCCTGACTGAGATGCTCGAAGAACTCCTAGCCGCGGGCGACCGCGCCTTGGTTTTCACCCAGTACCGCCAGATGGGACACCTGCTGGTCGCCCTGCTGCGCCGCGAGTTGGACACCGAGGCGCTATTCCTGCATGGCGGAACTCCGCAGGCCAAGCGCGATGCGCTGGTCGACCGGTTCCAATCGGGGGATCCGCGCGCTCCAGTATTCATCCTCTCTCTGAAGGCGGGCGGCCTAGGCCTCAACCTCACCAGCGCCAACCATGTCTTCCACTTCGACCGCTGGTGGAACCCGGCGGTCGAGAGCCAGGCCACCGACCGGGCCTTCCGCATTGGGCAGACCCGCACGGTGCACGTGCACAAGTTCATCTGCGCCGGAACGCTCGAGGAGCGCATCGACCAGATGATCGAACAGAAGACCGAACTGGCCACCAACATCATCGGCTCGGGAGACTCCTGGCTCAGTGACTTGACGACCACCCAGTTGCGTGACATTGTCACCCTGCGCCGCTCGGCGCTGGAAGACGGCACGACATGAGCAGCGGCAACTTCCAGCACAGTTTCCGTCGTCCAGACGCGCCTCGGCGCGCCCACGATGGCCAACGGCTGCGTCGCCGCGGCGGGCTCGATCAGTTGCAGTGGCCAGCGCGGCAGTGGTTCGAGACGGTAGTCCTCGGAATCGGCGACAACGCCATCCATGAGGGTCTGGAGTACGCCATTGGCGGCCAGGTCACCCGCTTTGCTGTTCTTCCCGGGGAATGCGCGGCGATGGTGCAGGGGCGCGCTGCCCGGCCCTACGCCACGGCAATCCGCTTCTCCCGCTGGTCGACTCAGGATTGGGACCGGGCCTTGGCGGCCATGGCCAGCGAGGCGGTTTACTCAGCGCGCCTGATGACCGGTGAACTGCCCAGCACCGCCGAGCGCCTCTTCGCCAACCTCGGCCTGCCATTCCTGGAAGAGCCCCCCACCGAGCGCACCTGCACCTGCAGCGAACCGGCCCCGTGCAAGCACATCTATGCACTGGCTGCTCTGGCTGCGGAACGCATCGAGCAGGATCCGCTGGCGCTGCTGGCATTGCGCGGCATGGCGCCACAACCACTCTTGGAGCGCCTTCAGGAGGCGCGCGCCTTGGCGACCCGCGGCGCTTCACAAGCCCACGCTCATCCGGCAATCGCTACCTCGGCACCACCGCTGCCACCAATCGAAGACTGCCTGCATGATTTCTGGCGACCCGGAGCCGCCCTGCATGATGCCGAAACTGCTCCCCCTGAAGCGCATGTCCCGCATGCCTTGCTGCGTCGGCTCGGCCAGCCGCAGTTGGGTGGTCGCTTCCCGATGATGGGGTTGCTGGCCAGCGCCTACGACACCATTCGCGCCGCGGCCATTCGACTTGATGAGCAGATCGCGGCGCGGACCACTGGCCCGGCGGTCAATTCGGCTGCGCCGGAGTGTGCTTCGACAGAGGCGCTACCACCCAAATGAGCGCCACTCCGGGGATCCCGGCGGCAATCGTGATCAGGAAGAATCCGGGATAGCCAATCTCACGCACCAAGTACCCACCCGGGGCAGCCGCAATTGCGGCAGCCAGAAACATTATCCCGCTGAACAGGGCGTACTGAGTGGCGGAAGTTCGCGGATTACACAGCGACATCAGGTAAGCAACGAAGACCGCGGAGACCAACCCGTTGCAGAAGTTTTCGATGGCCACAGCAGTGCAGAACACGGCGATGCTGTGCCCGGCTGAATCAAGCCAGAGGTAGCCACCGTTACTGGCCGCCTGCAGGAGGCCGAAGATCACCAGACAGCGCGTGACTCCGAAGCGCTGGACACTCAGGCCACCAACCAGCGCCCCGACAATCGTCACCAGTGCGCCGCCGAACTGACGCAGCAGGCCGATCTGGGCGGTGGTGAAGCCGAGGCTCTGAATGAGAAACGGCATGACCATGCGCGAGGCGGCCATATCTGGGAGGCGGTAGAGAAGGACGAAGATCCCCAGCGGTATGAGCGATCGGCCGAATCGCTGCCACATGTCGACCAGAGGCAGCGTGACTGATTCCATGAATGACAGCGGAGCGCTGGCAACTGGTTCACCAACGCGCATCGTGGCCAGCATCGGCAAGAGCAGTAGTGCTGCGGCCAGAGCGAATGCCGTTGGCCAACCGATGTAACTCGGCAGCAGCAGCACCCCGGCCCCGGCTAGCACCATGGCCATCCGGTAGCCAACCACATAGGCACTGGCCCCGGCTCCCAGCCAGTGGCGTGGCACCGCATCAGCGCGATACGCATCGACCACGATGTCCAGCGTTGCCGAGCAGAGGGCCAGCAGCAATGTCACCCCGCCCACCGCCAGCAGGACCAGTCGACTGTTCGGAAAGTCCAGCCAATGGTGAGACGGTCCGGCAGCCACCGCGCGGGCCAGCGTGATGGCTAGTACGACGATCAGCAGCGCGCAGGCGATCTGCATCGCCAGCAGCCACGACCTGCGGCGGCCGAGCGCGGCCAGCACAGGAAACCGGCGGGCATCCAGCAGCGGCGCCCACAGGAACTTCAGCCCGTATGGCAGCGTCGCCAGCCCCAGCAGGCCGATCGCTTCAACGGACACCTTGGCATCCGAGAGCCACGCCGAGAGCGCGTCGTTCACCATCTGGTACGGAATCCCGGAGGCCAGACCCAGCGCGGCAATCGTCAGGACGATCCGCCGCGGGAGGGGCTCGTTCGCCGTCCTGGCGCTCATGCCCGACAAGTTACTCGCG
>SYPI01000084.1 GCA_005804005.1 Planctomycetia bacterium | reverse complement strand
GGACAACAACAACATGCGGGCCATGGCCGAGCAGACCGGCGGCAACTTCTACAACGTGCAGAATCCCAAACTGCTGCCGCGCATCTTTGTCAAAGAGGCAACGCTGGTTACCCGGTCATTGATTCTTGAAGGGGAGTTCCAGCCACGGGTGGCCTCGTCTCTGCCCGGTCCGGTTCAGGGCTTCACCGCGGTGCCGCCGGTGCGTGGCTATGTGCTCACGGTGGCCCGCGATGGGTTGGCGCAGGTGCCGCTGGCAGTCTCGGCGACCGCCGACACCCTCGACCCGCTCTACGCCTACTGGAACTACGGACTGGGAAAGAGCGTGGCCTTCACTAGCGATGTCTCTGGGCGATGGGGTGCGGCATGGACCGGTTGGAGCGGATTCCAGCCGTTCTGGGAGCGCACCGCCCGCTGGCTGATGCGGCCAGCGCCGCCGCGCGATGTGGTGATGCAGACCCGCCTCGACGGCGAACAAGGCATTGTCGATCTAGAGGCCTTCGCCGCCGACGGTGCATTCGTAAACTTCGCGCGTACTCAGGCGTCGGTCATCGGGCCGGATGGCAACTCCGCGCCACTGAATCTGGAGCAGATTGGCCCGGGTCGGTATCGGGGCACATTCAGTGCTTCAGAGGCTGGTGCCTATCTGGTGAACGCTCAGTTGCAGGGGGCGGGTACGGCGGCATCGGGCACAGTGCAGGCCGCGCTGAGTGTGGCCTACCCCCGTGAATTCCGCGCCACGCGCGATAACCGCGCCTTGCTGGAAGAGGCGGCACAACGCACCGGCGGACGGGTGCTCTCCTTCGCCGCCCCGCAGTTGCTGGGATTGTTCGACCGCGAAGGGCTGGCCATGCCGGAGAGTGAGCGGCGCATCTGGGATTTGCTGGCGATGATTGCAGCGGCGCTGCTGGTGATCGATGTCGCCGTACGGCGATTGGCCTTCGATCGCGAAGCGGCTCGGGAGATGGCCGACCGCGCGGTTGGTGGCGCCGCCGCGACTGGCGCGCAGGGGCTGGCCGCCTGGAAGCGGGCCAAGCAGTCACAGCGCGAAGCGGCGCCAGCCAAGTCGGTGATGGCGCGAGCGCCAAGCCAGACCACGGTCAGTTCGGCCCCGCCACCCCTCGCGGCGGAGGCGGAAGCGCCCAGCGCGGAACCTAAGCAGTCGCCGGATGCAGGCGAGAGTGATTCGCCGATGGCCCGGCTGCGCGCGGCGCGCGATCGCGCCCGTCGCGGGCATGGCGGTCCGACCGGAGGCGACGCTTGAACCAATCGGCCACCGAGGAGATCGCTCAGGTGCGCGCCGAGTGTCAGGCGTTTCGCGATTCGTTCACCCGATTGCGCACCCATCTGGCCAGAACAATCGTTGGGCAGCAGGAAGTAGTCGAGGAAGTGCTGATTGCCCTCTTCGCTGATGGCCATGCCTTGCTGGAGGGCGTCCCCGGACTGGGGAAAACCTTGCTGGTGCGATCGCTGGCGCAATCGCTGGGGCTCTCGTTCAGCCGCATTCAGTGCACCCCGGACATCATGCCGGCCGACATCACCGGCACCACCGTGGTGGTGGAAGACGCCGCTCACGGCCAGCGTCGGCTGGACTTCCGGCGCGGGCCCATTTTCGCCCAACTGGTCTTGGCGGACGAAGTGAACCGCGCCACGCCCAAGAGCCAATCGGCACTGCTCGAGGCGATGCAGGAGCGCAGCGTTACGGTGGGCGGCACCACTCATCAACTCGAACGGCCGTTCTTGCTGATGGCTACCCAGAATCCGATTGAGCAAGAGGGCACCTACCCGCTCCCCGAGGCTCAGGCCGATCGGTTTCTGCTGAAGATCAAGGTGCGCGATGTGAAGCGCGAGGAACTGAACACCATCGTTGGGTGGACCACCGGACCGCGGAGTGCCGACCCGCCGGCGATCATGCCCGCAGAGGAGATACTCGCCGCCCAGCGGCTGGCGCGGCGAATCCTGATCGCCCCACATGTGCAGGATTACGCGGTGCGACTGGTGCTGGCTACCCAACCCGGCTCGGGATTTGCCCCCGCGGCGGTCGAGTCGTTGTTGTCGGCTGGCGCCAGTCCGCGCGGGGCGCAGGCCATCGTCTCGGGCGCCAAGGTGCGCGCCTTGCTGGATGGCCGAGTGGCGGTGAGCACCACCGACATTCGTTCTCTGGCCGCTCCAGCGCTGCGCCACCGCGTCATGCGCACCTTCGAGGCCGAGGCCCGCGGAGTAACAGTGGATGACATCCTCAAGGGCATCCTGACCGCAGTGCCAGCCGAGGCGCAGGAATGAGCGATCCGATTGCTCATGTTGCCGGCACCAGCGCGCTGGCCCGCGCCGCCCGTCTGCCCCGACCCACGACGGTTGACGGACTGATTGACAGTTCGCTGATGGCCCGGCTGGATTCGCTGGATGTGCTCAGCCGCAAGATCTTTGCTGGCAAGGTGCGCGGCGAGCGGCGCAGTCGGCGGCGCGGGCAGAGCGTTGAGTTCGCCGACTTCCGGCCCTATGTTCCCGGCGACGACCTGCGCTTTGTTGATTGGAACATTTACGGGCGGCTCGATCGGTTGTTCCTGAAGTTGTTCCTCGAAGAAGAGGACCTCACCCTAGCGCTGGCCATCGATACCAGCGCCTCGATGGGCTTCGGCCAACCGGAGAAGTTCACCTTTGCCCGGCGGCTGGCCATGGCGCTGGGCTATGTCGGTCTGGTGAATCACAATCGGGTTGGGCTCTACGCCTTTGGCGGCGATGGGGTGCGGCCGCTCACCGGTCTGCGCGGCCGACGCCGAGTGCGCGAGATGGGTTCGTGGCTGCTGGGGCTGGAGTGTGCCGGGCCGACCCAGTTCGAGCAGGCCATGCGAACCGTGGCGCTCTCCCGCCACGGCCGTGGCGTGCTGGTGATCATTTCTGACCTGATGCAGGAGGGCGCCGAGCGGTCGCTGCGTTCCATCGCCGGTCGCGGCTTTGATGTCTACGCCATGCAGGTGCTTTCTCCAGAAGAGATCGACCCGGGAGCGCACGGGGTGTCCGGTGATCTGCGGTTGGTGGATAGCGAGTCGGGCGCCGCCACCGAAGTGACCGCGGGCACGGCGGTGCTGGCGGCCTACCGAAAGCGGCTCTCGGCATCCTGCCGAGAGATACATGAGGCCTCGGTGCGGTTCGGCATTTCGCACTCGGTGGTCGACACCAGCTGCGACTTCAACGCTCTGCTGCTGGACTACCTGCGGCGGCGAGGATTGCTGAAGTGACTTGGCTTACGCCGATGGCCGGGCTGATCCTGGCAGCCGGCGTAGTGCCGCCGCTCCTTGCGCTCTACTTCCTGCGCCTCAAGCGCGCCAAGCGGGCCATCCCCAGCACCATGCATGGGGAGCAATCCATCGAGGACCTGCGGGCCAACGCCCCATTCCAACGGCTGCGGCTCTCCGTGTTGCTCATCCTGCAGTTGCTGGCGACGCTATTGATGGTGCTGGCGGTGATGCAGCCGCAGGCCGATTTGGGCGAGCAGCAGGGGGGGCGCACGGTGCTGCTAATCGATCGCTCCGCCTCCATGAATGCCAACGACATCGAGGGCGGGGCCACTCGCCTTGACGAAGCCAAGCGTCAGGCAATCGCCCGGGTGGAATCGCTGTTCGCCGGGGGCATCTTTTCGCCCGCCCCGGGGCAGGTGATGGTGGTGAGCTTTGCTTCCGGCGCAGAAGTGGTGGCCCCGTGGACTAGCGCGCCAGCGGAAGCGATCGCCGCAATCTCGGCGATCGCCCCCACGGACGAAACCACTCGGATGCGCGACGCAATAGAACTGGCGCGGGCGTTCGCCCAGTCCGGTGATGCCACTAGCGCGCGCCGTGATGACCGCGCTATGTCGCAGGATGTGCCCACCATTGAGGTGTACTCCGATGGGCGGCTGGGCGACTCCGCCGAGATTGTGCTGCAGCCGGGAGAGGCGCTGGTGTACCGGGCCATCGGCAGCGCCGACGCCACCAACGCCGGAGTTGTCTCCATAGGTGCGGAGCGTTCACCAGATCGGCCGGATCAGATTCAGGTGTATGCCAGATTGGCCAACTGGTCGCCGCAGCCGGTGTCAGTTGACGCGCAAGTGCTGGTGGACGGGTTGGTGCGTGGTGTCACCCCCGAGCCGGTGCGGCTGAATGCGGCTGCCCTGGATGTCAGCGGCGAAGTGTGGTTACCCGGTGAGGTGCAGATTGCCTTCCCCCTGATGACCCTTCGCTCCGGGGGTACGGTGGAAGTGGCCATCGTGCAGAGTGACGCGCTGGCGGTCGACAACGCGGCGCGGCTGGTCACGCCGCCACCGAAGTCGTTGCGCATCCTGCTGGTCACCAGCGGCGGCGTGCTGCTGAAGTCCCTGCTGGAGGGATTGCCGTTGGGAGAACTCGATGTGGTTGACGCGGCGGGGTTCGCCGCTCTGGCATCGACCACCGGCGAACTGGAGAGTTACGACGCGGTGGTCATCGACTCGGTGGAAGTCGGCGCGCTGCCGCGGGGGCGCTTCCTGGTGTTTGGTCAGCCGCCGCCGATGGAGGGGCTCAATCCCTACGGCGAACCGACCCACGCATCGCTGCGCTTTGGTGCCGACGATCACGCCCTGCTGCGCATGGCCCGCCTCGACGACCTGATAGTTGCCAAGCTTTACTCCACGGCGCCGACCAGCCAGTTAGAAATCGTGGCGGAGTCGGATCACGGGCCTTTGGTAATCACCGCCTCCAAGGGGACCACTCAAGCGGTGTTGGTGCCATTTGACCCGCTGGACAGCAACTGGCCCTTCCAGCGCAGCTTCGTCAACTTTGTGGCCAACGCCCTCGATTGGCTCTCGGCTAGTGGCGAGATGGCGGCCACTGAGGCGCTGCGCCCCGGCGGAGTTGCCGCAGCGCGTTTGCCGCCGGATGCTCAAGGGATTGTCATGCGATCGCCGGAGGCAGTGCAGTTTCCCATTGCCGCGCAGGACCCAGCGCGAATCACATGGGGTCCCATCCGCCGGGCAGGGGTTTGGCGCATGCGCTGGCAGGACAACGACGGCGGTGCTGACGAGCGCACCTTTGCCGTCAATGTTGATGCGCGCGCTGAGGGTCGGGTGGCCGCCGCGGAAGAACTGGCGCTGCGTCAGGAGCGGGTGCGCGGCCTTGGCGAGCCCGATGCAGTCCGGTCAAGCCTGTGGCCGTGGCTGTTGACTGCGGCGCTGCTGATTCTGCTGGTGGAGTGGCTGATCTACTTCCGCCGAATCTGATTTGCGCCCGCGGCGCACTTACTGCTGCTGTTGCTGCGCCTGGGTGAGTTTGGCGTACGACTCCGGATCCAATCCGAGATAGTCGCGCATGTGTTGGTCGTAGACCTCCTGATCGCGGTCGCGGGAGAAGTCCAGTCGCAACTCGTTGATCACCTTTGTCCCCTGAGCAATCCAGGCCTTCCAACTTTCGCTGCTGATGTGTTCCTGAACCCACAATCCGACCGCACCGCGAAACGGCGGGGCTCCCATCTTCGTTCCCGGCCGCCCAGTGCGATGGCAGATGAATGCCCCCTCCGGGACCGGCTCGGCGGAAGTCGCCTCCGGGGCCGCGGCCGCCTCGGGCGCATCACGGCCGATGCTGCGCAACAGTTCCGCCATCGCCTGCTGTGGCATGCGGTCGCCGCGCGCCGCAGCGGCCCGCCAGCCGCGCTGCAGAACCTCGGTGGCCTTGTCTGCCCATCCGGCACCAATCATGGCCTGACCGCACAGTTGGTACGCCTTGCTCATTCCCGGATTGAGTTCCAAGCAGCGCTCCAGACTCCCGGCCGCCTCCGCATGGCGACCGACCTGCAGATAGGCGTTGCCGAGCGAAAAGTGGGCCATCTCGTTGGTGGGATCGGCGCTGGCCATCTTCTCGAACTGGGCGATGCGTTCTGGGGTGGACATGGGCGAAGCATGATAGATGCACCCGTGATAGAAAGCGGCTTGTGGACGCGTTGGCGATCGACCTGTGCGGTGTGAAGCTCGCCAACCCGATCGTTCTGGCCTCGGGGACCTGTGGCTATCTCGATGAATTGGGCGACGCCTTCGACCTGCGCCAGGTTGGCGCCCTGACCGGCAAGAGCATTACTCTGGAGGAGCGGCCGGGCAATGATTGGCCGCGGGTGGTGGACCTGCCAGCCGGGATGCTCAACGCCATCGGTCTGGCCAACATGGGGCTGGCGCGCTTCGGGCGCGAGATCGCCCCACGCATCGGCAGCCTGCCGACTTGCTACATCGCCAGCGTTGCTGGCCACACCGCCGATGACTATCTGGCCGTTGCTGCGGCCTTCGATTCCATTCCATCAATCGCGTTGGTTGAAGTGAACCTGAGTTGCCCCAACACTGCCACCGGGCGGAGTTTCGGCGACGATGCCGCCGCGTTACGCCCGCTGGTTCGCGACCTGCGGCGCACCCTGCGTCAGACGCGAATGCTGGTGAAACTGTCCCCCGGCGCCGCCGACATCGTCGGCTTGGCGGCGGCTGCCATCGAGGAAGGTGCCGACGGACTGACTTTGGTGAACACCATGCCCGCGATGTCGATTGATGTGCACACCCGGCGCAGTCGGCTGGCGCGCGGGGCTGGCGGGATGAGCGGTCCGGCAATCCACCCGATCGCCGTGCGCATCATTCACGAGGTCTACCGCGCCGTGACTCGAACCGGCGGGAAGCCGATCATCGGCTGCGGCGGCGTGATGCGCTGGTCCGATGCCGCCGAGATGATTCTGGCTGGCGCCACTGCCGTCGGCATGGGCACGGCGCTTTTTGCCGACCCGCGCGCGCCGCTGAAGGTGCGCGCCGGGTTGGACCGCTGGGTCCGCGAGCAAGGGGTCGGGGCAGTCCACGAACTGGTCGGCGGGTTGCGGGTGTGAGTCGCATCACGCCGAAGCAGCGGCAGGAATTCGATCGCCTCTTCGATGGGGTGATGGCGGCGCTGCCCGAGGCGCTCCACCGGCTCGTCGAGGAGGTGCCGGTGATAGTCGATGACCAACCCAGCGCCGAGTTGCTGCGCGAGTGTCAAGCGGAAGGCCCCGACGAGATCTGCGGCCTGCACTCGGGCATGTCGCTGGCAGAACGCGGCCCCGATTCCCATCGCAGCGAGCCGGAGACCATTCACATCTACCGGCTGGGAATCATCGCCGAGGCGGGCGGTGACGACGCCGACGATGCGGCAGTGACCGAAGAGATCCGTGTCACCCTGCTCCACGAAATCGGCCACCACTTCGGCCTCAGCGAGGACGATTTGGAGAAACTCGGGTACGGGTAGGGGGTCTCAGGCGCTGGCCTGAGTGGCTTCCGCGAAGTAGACGATCCGGCGGCAATTGGGGCACTGCACAATCGTCTTCTCGTCGGTGGCGGCGCGGACCACCAGCGCCGGTGGCAGCAGCATGTTGCAGGCCGTGCAGGCGTACTCGCGGTGCTTGGCGCTGACGGTGGCGATTTCCGCCAGCGTCTCGCCGTCGTGCTCCTGAGCAATCGTCTCGAAGGTCTTGAGGAGATCCTCGGCCACATGCGATGCGGCGGCGCGGCGTTCGCGTTCCAGTTCTGTCAAGCGCTCGCCGACATCACTGGTGCGCTGGGCCAGTTCCGTCCGGCTCTCCGCGCAACCGGCCTTGGCCCGAGTCAAGGTCTCATCCGCTCCGGCACAGTCGTTCTTGCCCGCTTCAACCCGCTCCATCTGAGCCAGAGTCCGTTCGTCAATCTCATCGCGCTTGGCCTGCAGCGCCTTCAACTCAGTTAGCAGCGCGTTGTACTGCTTGGTGTTGCTCGACGAGTTCAGCTCGGTTCGCAGCGCCTCGATGCGCTCGCCAACCGCCTTGGATTCGACCTCCATGTTCATCATGGTGGCCTGCAACTGGCGGGCCAGCGCCTGCAACTCCTGGCGCCGCGACTCGGCCTGCGTCTGCTTGGCTTCGCGAGAGTTCAACACGGCCCGCGCCGAATCGACCCGGCTGCGCAGAGCGCGCACCTGCAGGTCGGCCCGGTGCAGCGTGATGAGGTCGGCGATCAAGGTCATGAATCTCTCACTGTATCAGGTTCGCAGGAGCGAAATGGCGATCCAGGCCAGCGGTCCGGTGGTCAGGAGGGAGTCAAAAACGTCAAGGAATCCGCCCATTCCCGGCAGAAATGTGCCGGAGTCCTTGGCTGAGGCGCCGCGCTTCAGAAGCGATTCGAGGAGGTCGCCAGCAGTTCCCACCAGCCCGAACCCGGCGCCGAGCAATGCGGCGGTTGGCCCTTGCAGGCCGGTCGATGCGGCGCACGCACTAGGGGTCGGGCAGCAACCGCCGACCAGCAGGAAGCCGACTGCCGCGCTGGCCACGCAGCCGCCGATCAGGCCTTCCCAAGTCTTGCCCGGGCTCAGCCACGGGATCAACTTGTGTCGGCCGATGGCCATGCCGGTGAAGTACGCCCCGATGTCGGCTGACTTCACGGTCAGAATCGCCCCGCCGAGGGCCCAGGCTGAAGTGTCACGGCGCAGGGCGACCCACGAACCGAGGCCGAGGCCGATCCAGGCGTATGCGAGCAGGGCCGCCCCGATCGCTCCGGCTGCAGTCTGGGCCCGAGCGTTTGGCCCACCGACCGCGGTGGTCGCTCGAGTGCAGTGGGTGATCGCCGCCACCACCAGCAAGGCCAGCGGGATCATGGCCAACACCATCAGACACTGGGCGAACGGGGCATCGCCTTCGAGAGCGCCGGGGACAAGCCAAGCGGCGCAGAGTGTGCCGCACATCGCGCTCAGAACCAGAACGACTGTGTCCGCTGCCAGCCCGGTGGCGCGCAGCAGCCGCGCAAGTTCAATGGCCAGAAGTGGGGCCAGGCCCAGCACCGACACCGTCATCAGCAGCCATCCCGGCGGGGCGCCAGCGCCGGCGCTGGGGATGCCTTCGACGGCGGAGTCTCCCCAGACAAGCAGGCCGAGGGCAGCGATGAGCACTGCGCCCGTGACTAGCCGGGTGCGAAGCATGAGCGGCAGCATAGAGGGACGAGGAATAGCATCGGGTCGTGTCCGACCACGCCGCTGGCCAGTTGCGGGACCTAGTGCCGGGATGGCTTAGCCAGTCGCTTGATCCCCGAGTCGATTCCCGGCTGCGGGAATTGCACACGCTGGTAGCCGAAGAGATTCGGCAGCGCCGGCCGGTGTGTCTGGCCAGCGGGCGCTGCTGCTCCTTCGCCGATCACGGCCACGACCTGATGGTCACCGGTCTGGAGGCCGCCTGGTGCTGGCGTACTCTGGCCTCTGCGCCGACCACGGCGGCGGTGGTGAGTGGACAAACTGCCGGTGTCTGTGCTCTGCTGCGGGATGGTCTCTGTTCGGCTGGCGCTGCACGCCCGGTGGCCTGCCGGGTGTACTTTTGCGACCGCTCCGCCGCAGACTGGATGAATCAATTGGCCGAAGACTGCCACCAGCAGATTCGGCGGCTGCACGAGGAAGTCTCGGCTGAGTATCGCTACGCTCGCTGGATCGACCTGCTGAGGGCATTCTCGACAGGCGCGGCGATTACCACTGGAAGTTGAAGCAGTCAGGAACAGCTCATGGACATCCTCATCCTTGGCGGAACTGGTTACCTCGGGCCGGAGCTGGTGGCGGCCGCGCTGGCTAATGAGTGGAAGGTCACTCTCTTCAATCGTGGCAAGACCAACCCCGGCAAGTTTGCTGAGTTGGAGCAACTGCGCGGTGATCGTGATCCGGCCAAGGGGGAGGGGCTGAAGGCGATTGAGGCGGCGGTCGCCGCCGGGCGCCACTGGGATGCGGTAATCGACACCTCTGGTTATGTGCCGCGCACGGTGGCGGCCTCGGCCGCACTGCTGGCGCCGGTGATTCACCAGTATGTGTTCATCTCCACCATTTCGGTCTACGCCGAAGATGCGCCCGCGGGCGCCGACGAAGACGCGGCGCTGGCGAAGGTCGACGACCCCAAGACCGAGAAGGTGACCGGACAGACATACGGGGCACTGAAGGCACTCTGCGAGACCGCCGCGCGCGATGCCAAGCCGGACCACGTCACGGTGATCCGCCCGGGGCTGATTGTCGGCCCCGGCGATCCAACTGATCGGTTCACCTACTGGCCAGCGCGGATCGCCCGCGGTGGGCGGGTGCTGGTGCCAGCGCCCGCCAAACCACGAGAAGCCTTCGTCAGCTTCATTGATGTCCGCGATCTGGCCGAGTGGACTATTCGCATGGTTGAGGACGGCCACACCGGCACCTTCAATGCCACCGGTCCGGCCGGGCGGCTGACCTTCGATGAGATGGTCGACGGCTGCAAGGCGACCGTCAGCGTGCCGGTGGACTTCGTCGGGGTGGATGAGACATGGCTTATGGAGCACGGTGTGCAACCGTGGCACACGCTGCCGCTATGGATTCCGCAATCGGAAGGCGGCGCCGCGATGGGATTGCACTCTCGTCAGCGGGCGCTAGAGAGCGGCATCACCTTCCGACCCCTCGCTGACACGGCGCGCGACACTTGGCGCTGGTACGAGCAGACGCACAAGGGCGCGTTTGACTTCGGAACCTCGCCGCAGGCGCCAGGACTCTCGCCCCAGCGCGAGGCCGAGCTGCTGAAGGAG
>SYPI01000083.1 GCA_005804005.1 Planctomycetia bacterium | reverse complement strand
GCGGATGTGGTGATTGCCCACAATGTGCCGTTCGACCGCGGCGTCCTGCGCACTCTGTATGACTTTGCCGAACATCTGCCGTGGCGCTGCTCCTGCTGGAATGTGCCGTGGCGCTCGTTCGGCTTTCCAAACGGTCAGTTGCAATCGCTGCTGGCCCTGCACGGAATCCGGCCTGAGCGCGCCCACCGCGCTGGCAGTGATGTCGAATCGCTGGTCACCCTGCTGGGCCGCACCGACCCGCGCGACGGCCAGCGCTACATGTGGCACCTGCTCAATCTGGGCGGCCGCGCCTAGAGTGGCATGGTGCGCATCGGCCAACTTCATCTTGAATCGCCGCTTCTGTTGGCGCCGATGGCTGGCCACTGCGATCTGGCATTCCGGATTCTCTGTCGCGAGCAGGGTGGGGTCGGACTGACCAGCACCGACCTCCTGAACTGCCGGGCGATCCTCAAGGGTTCGCCGCGCACGGTGGAGCTGGCGGCCACCAACGGCCTCGACCAGCCGTGTGGAATGCAGCTTTACGGCAATTGTGATGACCCCCTTCCCGAAGCGGCTCTGTGGGCCATCGACCACGGCGCGCAGTTGATCGACATCAACATGGGCTGCCCGGTAGACAAGGTGGCCAAGAAGAACGGTGGCTCGCTGCTGCTGTGCGACCCCGGCTCTACCGTGAATCTGGCCGAGCGCATCGTGCGCGCCGTCGAGCGTCACTCCCGTGGCCGCGTGCCGGTCACCGCCAAAGTGCGCCTGGGCTGGGATCGCCCCCGCAAGGTGGCCCCGCAGTTGGCCCGCCAACTCGAGCAGGTGGGCATCGCCGCGGTCACCGTGCATGGCCGCTACACCGAGCAGATGTTCTCCGGGGAGGCCGACTGGAACGCCATCGGGGAAGTGGTGGCGGCAGTCGATTCCATCCCCATCATCGGCAACGGTGATGTGAATGAGCCTGAAGACGTGCTGGATCTCATGCGCATTTCAGGCTGCGCTGGCGTCATGATTGGCCGCGCCTCGCTGCGTACCCCTTGGCTGTTCCGGCGCGCGCTGGCCCTGCTGCGGAGCGGCACAGCCGCCCCCGAGCCAACCCTTCTCGAGAAACTCGCCGTGGTGCTGCGGCACATCGAGTTGATCGAGCACTACAGCGACCCCCATCGCGGCGCCGAGCAGATGCGCAAGAGGATCAGCTGGTACGGCAAGACAATGGGTCATGTGAAGCCGCTGAAGGAAGCCATCCGAACGGCCCCCGACCTCCCGGCCATGCGCGGCACCCTGGTCGCGACAATGGAAGCCCTGAACACCGCAGAAGTCCCGTAACTGGACGCCGAACCGGTCTCACGGGGGCAATCAATCGCAATTGGGGTGCTTTCTCCTTTTGTGCCTTCCAATCAATGCTAGTTTTGGTTTGTACACACGCCGCGCTGGCGAGTGCCATTTTGGTTTTCGGCAAGGCCTGAGGGAAAAGGGCTGAGCCGGAGTTTTCCCTTCAGGAGGGCTGCTCCGTGTCTGTTCGCAGCAAGAGAAGGCAAAAGGTCCCGGCTATTGCCGCCGGGATGTCCTGCGTCACAACTGGCGCAGCGGTGGTTTCGGCCTGGGCCTGCGCCCCGGCAGCGTCCGCGGATTACCTCCCCGGCAACTACTCGGTGGTGAACACGACCGGCTCCACACAGGAGTACTCGATCAGTTTCGTCGCCACGCTTTCCGCCCCGTTCTCATCTGCGCTCGCCGGCGGCTCCCTCGCTGGCTCGGTCACCGACCTCGGTGGCGACGGCGCCCAACTCTCCGCGGTGTCATCCTCAGCGATCTACACCGCGCTTGTCGATGGAGTCGAGATCGCTGAACTGCTCTCTGCGCCTTTTTCCGCCTCGGCCGATGCCTTCAGTTCAGCATCGATCGGGCCGGTGTCGTTCGGCGCACCAATCCCCTCACAACCGGTCGGACCAGTGAACAACAACTTCCAAATCAAGCTGAGATTCCTCCTGTCCTCTGGCGACGCCGCCTCGTTCACCAGCGACTTTGTGCTGACGGCGGTTCCCGCCCCCGGCGCTCTGGCTCTGGCTGGAGCCGCGAGTGTGCTGAGCCGCCGTCGGCGACGCCGCACCTCTCTGACCGCCGCCGGGCTGACCACTCTTGGGTTGGCCGCGGCCGCACCGGCCGACGGCCCCCCGGTGCAGGTCAACCTGCAGGTGGACTCCGCCAGCAACCCGATGCTGCCCACCGGCGTGGCTACTGGAGCGCCCGGCACCTTTCAATACAGCGGCTCCAGCAATCTGGCCGCCGATCACTCCTTCAACTTCTCGATGATCGGTACCGAGATCTCCGCTGCTGGCCGGGCATTGCTCGGTGGCAGCCTGAACTACTCAAACATTTCCAACCAGACCCAGTTGGTATCGATGTCGATCGAGCTGCCCGCTCTGATCAACACCGGTAGCAGCCTGATCGGAGGGTCGTTCGCCGGGTCATTCACCGCCAACGGTGACGGTGGATTCATGACCATGAGCAGTCCGGCGCAACTCAGCCTCTGGGAGGCGGCCATCGGCGGCACCACCGTCGGCCTGATGAATGGCTGGGGCGGAGTCGTCCTGACGCCGAACGCTTCGGCTTCGCTGGGCTCGCACTCATTTGGACTCCCGGGCCCCAGCATGATCGGGCCGGGTGCCTTCACCAGCACCCGGATTCTGATGTCGTTCCTGATCTCGGCCGGTGACTCCACCAGTTTCTCCACGGTCTTCGTTGCCCAGCCGGTTCCCGCCCCGGGGGCGGTGGCCCTGATCGCAGTTGGCGTCTGCGCCATTTCGCGCAGACGCCGCTAGAGCACATTCGTTTCCCTCCACCTCGAGCGCGGGCGGTTGATCGTGCCGGTCGACCGCCCCGCTATTTTTTTGGACCCGGTTCGCCGCGCGGCCCGACTCAGGACCCGCGCATTTCCTTGGCCTGCGGCAGGTCGGAAATCGACGCCAGCCCGAACACCTTGAGGAACTCGGTGGTCGTTCCGTACAGCATCGGCCGACCGAGTTCTTCACTGCGCCCGACAATGCGAACCATGCGCCGCTCCATCAGGGCCCGCAGCACTTCGCCGCAGGCCACCCCGCGGATGGCTTCAATTCCCGCCCGCAGGATCGGCTGCCGATAG
>SYPI01000082.1 GCA_005804005.1 Planctomycetia bacterium | reverse complement strand
AGCGCGCCAGCATCTCACCCAGATCCGCGCCGCTTATCGTGCCATCTCCATTGAGGTCCTCGCCGCGGACGCCAGCGAAGTCAGCGACACATCCCCTCTCCAGTGATCCGGACACCGGCGCCGAGTAGGCACCGCCAATCAGGCGGCCAGGGAGAGTGGCGACGGCGGTTCCCAGGAACGCGCCAGCGGCTCCCGCCGGCGTGGCGGCGTCGGCACTCCACGAATCAAATCGCGTCCAGCTTCCGTCGAGCGCCCGACGCACCGAATAGAGCCGCCCACAGTCGGGCCGATCCGGCATGTCCGCCGCCCACGCCCCGACCACCAGCACCCCCGATGCCAATGAGAGGCCAGAGGCAAACTGGTCGAAGGCGGCCCGGTCCGGCGCCACGATCTTGGCCCGTTGCGTCCACACGCCCGAGGTGGACCGACTGAAAATGTAGACGGCCCCGCAAGCGGAAAGTCCATCGACAGTCGATCCGGGAGCGCCCACCGCCAAGACTGAACCGCTCAGCGCCACGCGAATCCCGAATTCCTGGTGCCCCTCGCCGTCAGTGGCGGTCACTCGCTGCACATGCTGGTACATGCCGGCAGCGTCTGGAGCGAAGATGTGCACCGAACCCTGATCAACCGCGCCGGGCAGGTCGTCCCAGTTGGCACCGATGGCCAGAATGCCCTCGGAAATGGCGCAGTGAAAGCCGAAGGAGTCATGCATCGCACCTTCGGGAGCGACCAGTTTCTGCGTCTGCTTCCACTGCCCGCTCGCGCCGCGCTTGAAGATTGAAGCCGAACCCTGATCTAGAACCGATCCGTTGTCGTCATAGCGGGCGCACACCACCGCAGTGTCGCCCTCGATGGCCACGCTGGCCCCGGCGTAATCGTCTGCCTGCCCATCGGCCACCAGCAGGCGCTGCAGGTGGGTCCAAGAACTGCCATCGCGGACAAAGATGTGCGCCGCGCCCTGGCTGACCTCACCCTCAATAGTGGTGTGGTAGGCGCCAACCAGCACAGTGTCACCGTCGAAGGCCACGGCATTGCCGAAGTAGTCCCCTTCCACCGACTCCGGCGCCTCCAACCTCTGCCGAAACACCCAATGCTCGGCCACGCGCTCGAAAGCCAGCACCGAGCCACGGTCGGGACCGGCGAGCGTGTCATCCCACATCGCTCCGGCATGAAGCCATTGATCCGAAACGCTGATGGAGACGCCAAACAGATCGCCCGAAGCTCCCTCCGGATCAACCAGCACCGTCTGGGCGCAGGCCACAGAACTACCAAGCCCCACAGTCGCCACCAGAACGGCGACCCATCGGGAACCGCCGATTCTGCGGCGTAGCCACTGCGGCATGTGAATGGATGAGGCCATGGGCAATACCCCGCCCACGCGCGCGGCGTTGGTGTGGCGTGAAACGGGGCTTACTGAAGTTTCCGACTTGGCCGTCTAGAGTCAACCCGCCGTGGCCAAGATTCCCGGCGCCTCACGGGGACCCAACAGCACATTCACCACTGATTGGGCACCATCGGCCCGGGGCATGGCCTGCAGGGCAGATTTCATCCGCGCCAGCGCCTTCGAATCGGCGATCAGTCGCAACAGTTCCACTCCCGCCTCCGCCAGATTTGACTTGGCCTCGATGTGATCTGTGCAACAGCGCGCCGCCCCAGCGCCGACCAGATGCTCAACATTGGCGCGCTGGTGCTGATCGCGGTGCCATGGATATGGAAGGAACACTGCTGGCACACGATTGAACTGGGCCTCACCGGCGGAGTTGGCCCCACCGCGGGTGACTGCCAGGTCTGCGGCGCCCCAGGCCAGTCCCATCTCATGGAGGAACGGCAGCACGACTGCGGAAACTGACGAGGCCGAGTACGCCGCGCGGATCGCCGTGACATCTGCCGAGCCCCCGCAGAGGTGCAGCACCTGCCAACCATCGAGAGCGCGCGCCTTTGTTGCCGCCAACGCCAACGCCAAATCATTGACACTTCCCGCCCCTTGCGAAGCGCCGGTTACCAGAAGCGTGCGCAACTGCGGCTCCAACCCAAGCGCCGACCTGGCCTGCGCCTGAGTGACCGCGCAGCGGGCAATGGCGCGCACCGGAAAACCCACCCCTTCACCGGCCCGAGTGCCGAGCCGCGGCGCGGCAACTGCGCTCAGCAGGCGGGTACAGCGGCGGGCGAGAAACCGATTGGCCCTGCCCGGCACCGCGTCGAGATTGAACAGCAATGTCGGTACCCCGGCACTCCGCGCCGCCAGCGTCACCGGCACCGACACGAACCCGCCAAGTGCCACGACCCAGCTGGGGCTTCCGTCGCGCACCACGGCGCGACTTGTGCGCCGCGCTGCGGACGCAGTCCGGAGGAAACGCCAAAGGCGAAACGGCCGCAGTGAGATCGGCTCGGCCGGAACTGCCACGAACTCCTCGCCAGCACGCTCAAGCATCTGTCGATCGATGGCGCGAGTCGAACAGGCGAATACGACGCGAATGTTTGGCTCCCGCCCTCGCAGCGCTTCGGCTATCGCCAAGCCGGGGCTGATGTGTCCACCGGTTCCCCCACCGGCCAGAACAATGGTCGACCTCGACGCCACGCCCGCGCTCATGAGTTGGCTCAGGCGGCGCCCATGGGCGAAGTGGTTTCAGTCGGAGAATCCTCGGCCGCAGAGCGCCGGACACTCCGCGGCCGGTCCATGGACACCAACAGGCCGAGGGAAAACGCGGTCAGCATCCAGCCGGTTCCACCGCGGGAGATCAACGGCAGAGCGATCCCCTTGGTTGGCGCCAGTCCGGTGACGACCGCAGCGTTGAGGAGCGCCTGCAGTCCGACCGTCGTCAGCACGCCGAGTCCGAGCAACCGCGCGAATGGGCTGAGGGACCGCTCCGAGCCATTGCTGGGCGCGGACACGATCGCCGCCGCACACCAGACCAGCAGTGCGTAGAGCCCGACCACCAGCCCCGCCCCCAACACCCCAGACTCCTCGGCGATGATTGCCAAGATGAAATCGGTGGTGCCCTCTGGCAGGTAGCCGAACTTCTGCACACTGTTTCCCAAGCCGCGGCCGGTGAGTCCACCGCCAGCAATCGCCCCCATCGACTGGACGATGTGGTAACCGATGCCGCGCGGATCGGCGTATGGATCGAGGTACGCAAGGATGCGGGCCACTCGATACGGGCTGAACCAGACCAGCGCGGTGAAGCCCAGCAATCCCACCGGCGCCAGCGCGACAGCGTGAACCCATCTGGCACCGGCCGCCAGCAGCATGACCAGCGCCACCGCCATGACTAGCGCGGCAGTTCCCAGGTCTTCGCCAGCAATCCCCAGACAGATCACACCAATCGCAGCCATCGGGAAGACGAATCCACGCCAGAACCTGCCGAGCAGATCAGGGTTGCTGGTGCACCACCAAGCCATCAGGATTGGGATACCCCACTTAGCAAACTCGCTGGGCTGGAAGGAGAGAGCCCCGAGGGCAATCCAGCGCCGCGCACCATTCACTTCCTTGCCGACGCCAGGAATGTGCACCGCGACCACGCTGGCAACGATCAGGAGCGCGATCCACGGAATCGGTGAACGAAGCCCTCTCCCGGCGGCGAGTGAGTCCACACGAAGGCAGCTGCCTAGGACGAGGCAAGCCATCGCCGCTGCGGCATAGAGCGTGTGGCGGCCAAAGAGAATGCCCGCCAGACTGACCGGCTCCCCGCCGGTAACCCCCAGCGCGGCCGAGTTGACGAACACCACCCCGACAATCAGGAGCGCGGCGACTGCCAACACGATGCCTTTTCCAGCGCTGATCACTGGCAATCTATCGGCTCACCGCGCGGCGCCAGCCGAGAATCGGCGCTCTCGACCGCCGCGGTGAGCTGGGGACGGGCCTATTCTGCGCGACCGCCGTGCGCATCTATTTGGAGACATTCGGTTGCCAGATGAACGAGCTCGACAGCCAACTCGTGCGGGGTCAGCTGTCCTGCCTCGGCCATACATTCACTGAGGACCCCTCGATCGCGGAAGTCCTCCTTTACAACACCTGTTCAGTGCGCGAGCACGCCGAACAAAAGGCCTACAGCCGGATCGGAATCGTTGGCCAGCGCAAGCGCGCCGGCGAGCATCTCATCCTCGGGGTGATCGGCTGCATGGCCGAGCGCGACGGCCTAGACATGCTGGTCCGCCACCCGCAGATCGATCTGCTCTGTGGTCCAGGTGAACTCGACAAGTTGCCGGCGTTGATCGACAACGCGTCGCGCACTCACGATCTGCCTCGCCCGGATCGGGCGGCACTGGCAGGAAACAAGAGCCGCCGCACCGCGACCCTGGCGGCTGCCGATGACGATCTGGAATCGCTCGATTTGGCCCGGATGTTTGACCCCTCGACCGACGATGGTCGACATCGCTCGGCTTATGTGCGTATCACCCGCGGCTGCAACAAGTTCTGCACCTACTGCGTAGTACCCCGCACCCGCGGCGCCGAGGTGCATCGACCGCCTGACCACATCGTTGCCGAGTGCCGCCGCTTGGCCGACGCCGGGGTGATTGAGGTGACTCTCCTGGGGCAGACGGTGAACCACTACTCGTACACCCATGGGGTGGCGGTCACGCTTAGTGGAACCGAGGCCCCGCAGGTTGGCGCAGCGGTTCGGCCCAACGGCCGAAACGACTCTGGGAGCCACGCCACCGCGAGAAAGACCACCTTCGCCGGGTTGCTGCGGCGGATTCACGAAGAAGTCCCCTCGCTGCGCCGAATCCGGTTTCTGACCAGCTACCCGCGAGATTTCGGCCTGGACGCGCTGGAGGCCATGCGCGACTGCCCCCGGATCTGCCCATACTTGCACGCCCCAGCCCAGTCGGGCTCGAATCGCATTCTGCGACTCATGAACCGCGGCTACGAGGTTGAGGAGTATGTCGATTTCGCGCATCGGGCCATCGAAACTGTTCCAGACCTGTGTCTGGCGGGCGACTTTATTGTCGGGTTCCCCACCGAGACCGAGGCTGACTTCGCCGCCACCGTCGATCTGGTTCAGCGGTTGCCGTTCAAGAACAACTTCATATTCAAGTACTCACCACGGCCCGGGACGGTCGCTTTCGATCGTCTACCCGACGACATTCCAGACGAGGTCAAGCGCGCCCGGAACAACCGACTGCTGGCTGTTCAGGCGGGTGTTTCGGCCCGTGTTCACGCCGGTTGGGTTGGCCGGACGGTGGATGTCCTAGTCGACACAGTCAGGTCTGTTCCCAAGGCGAACCCGGCCCCGAACGGAGTGGAACTGCGCTGGGAGCGTCCAGTGGGACGCTGGCAAGTGGTTGGCCGTACGGCTGGCGACCTGATTGTGACTGCACCATTCGACGCAGGAAACCCAAGCCACTTGATCGGGACCATCGTCCAGGTCCAGCTGGAGGCCGCCAGACCTCTGCTGCTGCTGGGGACTTTGCTCACCGACGGCTGAGTTACCCAGGGCGCAGCCAAACAAGGGGAATTCGGCTTGCACTGTCACTCTGGCGACGCTAGAGTGATCTCGACAACTGGAGGGAGAGCCAGCCGCGCTGCGGTTTTGGCTCTCGGAAAAGGGCCGTCCAATAACAAAGGACTTGCGCCCGGCGGTTGTTTTTTTGAACTTTTTTCAGTCATTGATTTGGCCCGCCCCGGTCTCGGGCTAGATTCAGCACTGAGTGAGCAAAGCGCGGCCTGAGAGCCCGCGCCCAACGTTTTTTAGAAAGGACTTGAGTGCACATGAATGGATTTGTAATCGCCGGGACCCTCGCTGCCGCCGTCGCTTCGACGGCTTCCGCTGGGTTCACTGGCTGGTCGGTTGAAGTAGGCGCTGCTGACGCTAATGGAAACGCGAATTACTCCGTGTTCCTGAACGTCACCAACGACTTCCAGTACGTCTTCCTGAACTGCTTTGACTACGAGAACCGTGGCGGCACCATGGGAGCGCAGCACAACGACATGTTCACGGACCCCGATGGGGGCGTCTTTGGCACATGGTCGCCCGCTGGCACCACCGCCGGGCTGAACGCCGGTGACTCCTATGTCACCGCGAGCGGCAACTACGGTGGAGGTCTGACCGGCACCGCCCTCGATCCGAGTTTCAATGACGGAGTCGGCGACGGCCTAGCGTTCCACTCTGGTTGGTACGACGCTAGCCCGGGTTCCGCGAACAACATCTCGATGACCACTCTGAAGCACAAGGTTGCTCAGATCCGTCGCAATGTGAATCTCGGCAACCACGACTTCTGGCTGCGCCTCGGCTACAAGAAGGCCAACACGACTGTCGCCCTCTTCGGCGACGGCGTGATCACTCTCGTGGGCGTTCCTGCCCCGGGCGCGATCGCCCTTCTCGGCCTGGCTGGCCTGACGGCTCGCCGTCGGCGCGCCTGAAGTACCGGTTTCCAATCAGTCTGATCGTTCCCGCCGCCGCGGTCCCACCCCGCGGCGGCGGTCTTTTTGGGCAGATTATGGACTTGTTGGCCTTCGCTCGTGGAATCGGGAGGAGGAGCACAAAATTCGCCAGCCGACACTTTGACGACCCCAGATCCGACGCTATGTTTCAACCAGATTCGCCGGCCGGTCGTTCGGACGGCTTCCCGTGTCTGAAAAACGAGAGAGAGGAAAGGTTATGAGTAATTTCTGTGTTCTTGGTGGAGGTCTTGCCGCCGCGATTGCTGCTTCAGCTCCCGGCGCCGTCTTCACTGGCTGGACTTCGTCGATGACGACGAATGCGGCGGGCAATGAAGTCTGGTCGCTCTATGCGAACTTCGATGTGGCCGGCTTGATCTTCCTGAACTGCTTCGATCATGAAGAGCGTCAGGGCACGATGGGGGCCCTTCACAACGACATGTTCACGGACCCCGATGGGGGCGTCTTTGGCACATGGTCGCCGGCTGGGACGAATTCGGGCTTCAACTCAACCGACTCCTATGTCACTGCGACGAACAGCTTCGGTGGCGGCCTGACCGGCACCGCTCTTGATCCGAGCTTCAATGACAGCAACGGCGGCGGTTGGGCATTCCACGCCGGCTGGTACGACGCCAGCCCGGGCACCATGAATGTCATGGGAGCTTCCCACAAGGTCGCCCAGATCGTGCGTTCCGCGAACGCCGGTTACTACCGGGCCAACCTGGAGATCGGTTTCAAGATCTCCAACACCACCACCGCCCTATTCGGCAATGCCGAGTGGTCGATTGGTGCGGTTCCTGCCCCCGGCGCCCTGGCTCTGCTCGGCATCGCTGGCCTCGCCGGCCGTCGTCGCCGCGCCTGACGGACTGAGCTCACTCACTCAGGTCCCGACTCAAGTCCTTACGAACCGCCGCCTCTCAAGGCGGCGGTTCTCTTTTTGAACCAATGCGGCTGGCTGGCGCTGTACCCGCGGCTTTTGCGGGTTACGATTGGGCCTACCTGACCGCCGCTTGTCCGCGCGGCTTATTGTTTCCTCGTCCGCAACCCCCAGGAGAAGACTCCGTGAAGATTGGACTATCCCTCGGCGGCCTCACCGTGTGCGGTTTGGCTGTAGTTCTTGGCAGCACAAGTGCAACGGCCCTCTCCGGTCGCGGTGGTGACGGCGGGCTGGCAGCGGGCCCAGATGTGATCGTCGGCTCCATTCCCGACTGGGGCAAGTACGGCGTAGCCACCTTCAACGGTGAGCAGTGGATCGCCTACGCGGTCGGCTCGACCAGCTGCAACATCGGCACGCAGCAGCTGCAGTGGGTGCCTTCGCCCGGCAGCAACCAGCACCCGGTGATCCCGCAGAACATGTACCGCCTCAAGGGTGGCCGGTTCGAGCAGATCGGCATGTCATGGACCAAGCACGGATTCTGCGCCCTCCAGCAGACGCTGTGCGGAGCCTGCACCCCGGCTGGT
>SYPI01000081.1 GCA_005804005.1 Planctomycetia bacterium | reverse complement strand
GCGGCTTCAAGTTCCGCGATGCGCTGCAGGAGCTTCTTCTTCATGAAGTCGATCATCGGCTTCATCTGTGGGGGAATCTGCGCCGCCTGAGCCTCCATCTGCTCTAGCGCCATGCGCAATTGCGCCGGGTCAGTCTCCTGGGCCAGCATGGCCACCGCTTGCTTGGCGCGGGCCTGCATCGGCGCTGGAAGCGCGGCCAGTTCCGGGTCAGCCGACTCCTGCGCCGCACCGGCCTTGCGGGTAAATGTGGCAACCGAGCGATTGGTTTCGGTGAAGTACTTCTTGGCCACTCGCTGGATGTCCGCAGCGGTCACCGCCTGCAACTTGGCTGGGGCCTCGTTGATTTCTTCCCAGCCGCCGAGCGCCTCCCCATAACCGAGTTGCAGCAGCAACATGAAGTTGGCCTGCAGTCGCCGATAGTTGTCGGCGTCGAGCTGATTCTTCACCTTGAGCATCTCGCGCTCCGGCACCGGCTCATTCTGAATCCGCGCCAGTTGCTCGTACCAGCCAGCTTCCAACTGCGCGGGAGTGGCCTCGCCCTTGGTCTCGGCGCTGACCGAGAACACCCCGGCGTACTTGCGCGCCTCGTTCTGGGCATTGGCGCTGGAAGCCACTTCGCTGCCCTCAACCATTCCCTTGTACAGACGGCCGGTGCGACCGTTGAGAATCTCGGAGAGCACATCGAGGGCGTAGGAGTCGGCGTGGCGGAAGCCAACGGTGTGGTAGCGCACTTCGATCTGCGGCTGAGCTTCCACCTCAGCGTTCATGCGCATCTCCGCCACCTGCTGATGCTCAAGGGTCACCACCTCGGGCACTGGCGTGGAGCTGGCCTGCAGGCGGCCGAAGTAGCGCTCCACCAGTGCCCGGGCATCCTCGACCTTGAAGTCGCCGACGATCACCCCGCAGAGGTTGTTGGGCTTGTAATAGATGTTCCAGTAGCGCAGCGCCTCTTCCATGGTGTAGGAGTTGAGGTCGCTCGGCCAGCCGATGACCGGCCAGGAGTAGCCCGAGGAAATCCAGAACATGGCGTCAAACTGCTCCTGGAAGGTGCCCGTGGGCGTGCTCTCAGTGCGCAGGCGGCGCTCCTCGTGAACCACATCGCGCTCGCTGAAGAACTCGCGGAACACCGAGTTGCTCAGGCGGTCGCTCTCCATCCAAGCCCACAGTTCCAGCTTGTTCGATGGGATGTTGATGAAGTAGAAGGTGACATCGTTTGAGGTGAAGGCGTTCATCCCCGAGCCGCCACCCTTGGTGTAGATCTGGTCGAACTCGTCCTTGACGATTGAGGCGCGCGACTTCTGGTCGGCCTCCAGCGCCGCGATCTCATCCTTCAGACCAGCCTGGGCGGCCGGGGCGGCCGCCGCCAGTTCCTTCTGCTTGGCGGCGATCTGCTCGGCGTTGACTCGACCCTGTTGCTCATCCATCAACGCCTTCAGTTGGGCGCGCAGGTCCTTGATCTCCGGAGTGTCGTAGATCGGGTTCCACGGATCATCAATCTCCCCATTGCGATAGCGCTGGTACTGCGTCGTCCACGAGGCCATGTTGATCTTGTCGCGGATCATCTTCTGGCGAGCGCGAAACTCAGCATCGCGCTTTGGGTCCCCAGTACCGATGGTGTCGGTGCCCTTGAACATCATGTGTTCAAAGAAGTGACTGATGCCGGTGATGCCCGGGCGTTCGTTGACCGAGCCGACCTTGGCGACCCAGCCAGCGGCGATCACATTGGGCTGGTCGGTCCGCGGTACCAGCAGGAACTTCATGCCGTTGTCCAGCGTGAACACTGTCGGCTGGACCTGCTGGGCGGCGGCGGAGAGGTTCAGGGCAAGAACGGCGGTCAGGGCGGCGGCGATTCGCATGCAATCTCCTTTATTCAGGGTCCGTAAGCCTATCAAGGCTTGTCTGGGCGCACGGACGCGCTAGGGTTAGCCACGATGGCCGCCGCGCGTTCCCCTCACCCCGCTTGCGGGGCTGTTCTTGTTCTGGCTGGGGCACTCGGGCTGACCGGGGCGGCCTTCGGCCAGCTCCGGATGGTGAACTACAACGTGGCCCAGTTGGCTGGCGACGCGGCGCTTCTGCAGGGTGTGCTAGCCGCCGCCCACGCCGATGACATCCCCGGATACGCCAAGCCGGTGGATGTTTTCTGCTTCTCGGAGGTGCTCTCTACCAACCTCTCCGAGCTTCAGGGGCTGGTCAACGGCGCCGCGCCCGCCGGGGCCACCTACTCGCTGGCCACCTACACCAGTTCAGGCAGCGAGGACAACGCCACCGGGGCGCAGGCCTGCTTCTACCGGAACGAAACCCTGACCGAAGTCGCCGCCGGGCACGCCGACATTTATACCCAGGCTGGCCGCAACAGCGATCGCTGGCTCCTCACCCTCGACGGCTACTCATCGAGCGCGGCGCGGTTCTACATCTATTCATCGCACTTGAAGGCATCGACCGGCTCGGCCAATCAGGACCTGCGTCTCGAGGGCGCCCAGTCGCTGCGGGCCAATGCCGATGCGCTGGGCGCGGGGGTGCGGGCCATCTTCGTCGGCGACTACAACATCTACACCAACTCCGAGCCAGCCTATGAACACATGATCTCGGCTGGCAACGGTCAGTGCGTTGATCCATGGGGAATCGACAACTGGACGGGTGCTTCGAACGCCATCAAGCACACCCAGAGCCCGCGGCTGCCCAGCGGCACGCTGATCGGTGGCGGCATGGATGACCGCTTCGACCTGCACTTGGCTACCGGCAACCTTAGCGACGGCAACGGCATCGCGGTGATTCCCGGCTCGATACGCTCGCTGGGCAACGACGGCCAGCACTACGACGACTCGATCAACACCGGCAACAACACTTACTACCCGGGGGAACTGGCCCGTTCCAACGCGCTGGCCGATGCGCTGTTTGATGCCTCTGACCACATCCCGGTAATGGTCGAGTACCAGATCCCGGCGCGGCTCTCGGCTTCGCTGGGCGCGGTGCCACCGAGGGTCATTCAGAATTCGGCGGTCACGTTCCCGGTGTTGATTTCCAACACCGCCGCAGCTGCGGCGCTCGAAGGCGTCGACGACCTGCCCTTCGTGGCCACCGGCGC
>SYPI01000004.1 GCA_005804005.1 Planctomycetia bacterium | reverse complement strand
GTTGAGAAGTAGTCCGGGCGGCCGCCAGCCGCTGGGCAATGGCCCGGCGGAGCAGTCCGGGGTCGATCGAGTGCACATCAACCGGCTGAGTGATGCCGCGCAGCATGGTCACCATGAGTTGTCCGCCCAGATGCTCGCGGAACTCCTCCAAGCCGGTGATCAGTTCGTCAACCCGTTCCAGCAGCGGGTGGGCGGTCGGCAGACCAAGCGCTTCAAGCAGCCGGATGATCCGCGCCAGTTCCGCCTCGCTGAGCCAACCGAGCAGGTGACTGATGGTGCAGTCGAGCGCCAGACCGATCGCCACTGCCTCGCCGTGTGACACTGTCCAGTCGCTCATTCGCTCCAACCGATGAGCTGCCCAGTGGCCGAAGTCGAGCGGTCGGGCCTCTTGCAACTCAAACGGATCGCCACCTTCGGTGATGTGTCGCAAGTGGAGCATGGCGCTGCGTTCGATGATGCCCAGTCCGGCGGCGCCGACTCCGGCGGCGATGGCTGTGGCCTCGGCCTCCAACTGCTCCAGCAGCGCTCGATCACGCAGCAAGGCGATCTTGACCGCCTCGCTGAACCCGGCGCGCCAGTCCCGTGGTGCAAGTGTGCGCAGGAAATCAAAGTCGCACAGCACCGCCCACGGGGGCGCGAACGATCCAACGAAGTTCTTCTTGCCAAAGCGATTCAGACCGCTCTTGACCCCCATGGCAGCATCGTCCTGAGCCAGCACGGTGGTCGGAATGCGAACATGGCGCACGCCGCGATGCCCAGTCGCGGCGGCAAACCCAACCACGTCCAGCACCGCCCCGCCACCAATCCCGATCACCCACGAACGCCGATCGATATGGTGCTCATTGATGGCCGCCATCACCGTGTCGTAGGCCGTCAGGTCAGTCTTGCAGCGCTCGCCGCCAGGGATCACGCCGACATGGGCCAGACTCGGCATCCCGGGTCGCGCCAGCGCCGCCGTCAGCCGCGCAGCTGTGTCCGGCCAGCTGGCCGCCACTCCCGAATCGATAAACACAATCGCGCGTCGCTGGCCACCCTCATCCGGGCAGGCCAGCGCCTCGCCAAGACATTGGTTGGCGCTCGACAGCAAATCGCGGGTGAAGCGAACTCGGTGGACGAACTCAACACTGAAGCGCTGCGGCAAGCAGGAGAGGATAGGTCGCAGAAATGAAAAAGTGGGCCACGGCAAAGGGGCGACTCGCCGTGGCCCGACCTGCGAAACCGCTCCGCAGGCGCGCCCCAATCCTCTCGGGAACGCGTGTTCCAGTTTTTTGGGAGTCCCCTCGCGCCGCTCACGCTTTCGCGTTGGCGCTTCCTCCCTCATCTCCAACCTCAACTACGCCGCAGCCGAGGCGCAAGTTCGCGCGCCCAGGGGTTATTCCGCGGCCGCCTCATCAGTCGCGGTCGGGGCGCGTTCGCCCATTCCCGGACGCAGCGACAGAGAGACCTGAGTCCGAACGGGCGTTCCCCCGCGTACCACTTCAACTTCAACGGTTGAATCCGGCGCACACCCGGCGATGGAGCGCATCAACTGCACTCGCGAGGTCACTGCCGCTCCGTTGAACTTCACGACCATGTCGCCCGGTTGAAGCCCCGCCCGGGCCGCTGGTCCGCCGCGAACTACACTGACGATCACCACACCGCCAGCGCCGGCCTCATCTGCGTCATCGAGATTCACTCCCATGAAACCGCGCTTCACCAAGTCTCCGCCTGACAAACTCACGGCCACACTGCGCACCATCGCCGTGGGAATCGCAAAGCCCACGCCAGCGAACCGACCATCTTCGCTGGCGATGGCCGAGTTGATTCCCACGATGTGACCGTCGAGGTCAACCAGCGGCCCACCGCTGTTGCCGGGATTGATCGCCGCGTCGGTCTGCAGGTAGTCCTCGAAGGCCGAGAGGCCGACTGAATCGCGGTTCTTGGCACTGATTATCCCGGCGGTGACAGTCTGGCTGAGACCGAACGGCGTGCCGATCGCTAGTACCCACTCTCCCACATCAATCTCATCGCCGCCGGTGAATGTGGCCGGGGTGAGCGAGCGATCCGAGACGCGGATCACCGCCAAATCAGTCTCCGGATCAGTTCCCACCAACTGGGCTTCCAGCTCACGCCCATCGTGAAGCGTCACTTGCAGCTCGTCGGCGCCCTGCACCACATGATTGTTGGTCACGATGAGTCCGTCGGCGGAGTAGATGACCCCAGTACCCTCGCTGCCGCGCTGCGGCAGTTTGGCGCTGTCGGCGTTCTGGGAACCTGGCATACCCTCAACGAACCGCCGCAGATTGCGTGGCAGCGGGGAGTGTCCGCCAGCGAAGTCGGCGGCGTAGGGCGCGCGATCAATGGCCTTGATGCTCACCACGCTGGGGGCGACCTGTGCCGCCACCTGACGGAAGGCTCGCGAGAGATCGCGGGCGTGGCGGAGCTCGTCCCTTGGTGTGGCGGGGTCATCCGCCGCACTCGGTGGCGCGCCAAGAGCGTCCAAGGCCACGGCGCCGATCGTTCCACTCAGGAGACTGCTGCAGAAGAGGCAACGGTTCAGGTTCAATCTCATCGGGGTTCTCAGGTTGGTTGAGTGAGTGGGGAGAGCCTATGCAGGCATACGGCGGCCGCTGTGGCCACGTTCAGGGAATCGACTCCGGGAGCCATGCGGATGCGCACCAGACGGTCGCATTCGGCGGCCACCTCCGGGGAGACGCCGGCGGATTCGTGCCCAACCACCAGAATGCCGCGCACCGGCGGGATTGCCGATTCAATCGGTTCGGCAGCCGGATTCAGGCTGGTTCCGAGAATCGTCCAGCCCTCACACTCCCGCAGTTGTCGGAGCCGTTGCGCCAATGAGTCGGCGCGTTCCCAAGGGATGCGCAAGGCGTGGCCGATTGAGACTCGCAGGCTCTTGCGCCACAGCGGATCGTGACACCCCTGCGACAGCAGCACCGACCTCACCCCGAACGCCGCCGCGCAGCGGAACAGCATGCCGACATTGTCGATGTTGGTGATGCCGTCAAGCGCCAGGCGCATGCCCGGCAGGTCGCGCTGCGCCGCCATTGCCTGCGACTGGTGGGTTGCCAACGCGCCCCGATCACCGGCGGCCAACACGCCGCGGTGCACATGAAATCCGGCGACGCGCTCCATCTCTTCCAGTGGCAGGACGAAGACGGGCACACTGGGGTCACCACTGGCGGCCACCATCTCCACCACGCGCTCGGCCATCCGTGAACTGCACAGGACGCTGCGGGCCACTCCGGGAATCGTCAGCAATGCCGCGGTCACCAGCAGTGTCTCGGCGATGAACAACCCGTCGCGATCAGCTTCGCGGTCCTTCAGGTCGCGGTATGGATGCAGGTCGGCCTCGCTCGGCGCGCGAGAGGCGGCTTCGCCCATCACCCGAGCAATTCGTCAGGCGACTCGAGTAGCCGCACGACAGTGTTCAGGAACCGCGCCGCTTCGGCGCCATCAACCACGCGGTGGTCGCAACTCACCGAAAGCGGCAGGGCCAGTCCGGCGTAGAAACGACCGTCGCGAACCAGCACCCGCTCCTTGGCGCGCCCGGCGGCCAAGATGCCCACCTCGGGATAGTTGATGATCGGTGTGGCAAACATGGCCCCGTAGGAGCCGACATTCGACAGGGTGAATGTGCCGCCGAGTGATTCCTCGCGACTGATGCTGCGGTCGCGGCAGCGTTCGGCCAAGCGCTTGATCGAATCGCCCAGTTCCACCACCGCCAGGCGATCGGCGTTGTGGACCACCGGCACCATCAGTCCAGCGTCGGTGTCCACGGCGATGCCCAGATTCACCACGCCCTTGATGAGAATCTCCTGCGCCTGGTCATCGATGTGGGCATTGACGTTGGGGTGAGCTCGCAGGCCGCGGCAGACCGCCAAGGCCACAAACGGCAACAGTGAGATCTTCGTCCCAGTAGCCCGGGCGTACTCCCGGCGCTTGTCATCAAGCGCGGTCACATCAGCTTCGTCGGTGGCGGTGAAGTGGACGGCGGTGCGCACCGAATGGCTCAGAGCCTCGGCGATCTTGCGGCGCACTCCCCGGATTGGGATGCGCTGCGAGATGCCCTGAGCATCAACCTTGACCTCGGGCATGGGCATTGGGCGCGCTGAGGCGAAGCGCATGTCCACGCCTTCCGCACTAGCCGCGCCTCGCGTCGCTGCGGCCGGCGCGCTTCGAGTGCCACTGGCCGATGCCTGAACATCACCGGCCGTCACTCGACCGCCGCGTCCGCTGCCCGAAACGCGATTGATGTCCACGCGTAGTTCGCGCGCGATACGGCGCACCGCGGGCGTGGCCAGCGACTTCCCATTGCCAGATGGTGCAAGATGCTCTGGCGTGCGCCGTGCGAATCGGTCGCCGACCGAAAGTGTGCCGGCCATGCTGCCTACGACTGTCCCCTGATCCTCTGTAGTAGATGCCGCCGCAGGTGCCTTGTCTGGCGCCGCCGCCGCCGCCGCTGCCGGGGCCTTGGCCACCGCCGCTCCGTAGCGAACCAGCACCGCGCCAACCCTGATGATCTCGCCTTCCCTGCCGCAGATCTCGGTGACTGTCCCCGCCCACGGGCTGGGAACCTCTACCAGAGCCTTGTCGGTTTGCATCTCCGCCAGAGTCTGGGCTTCCTTCACTGTCTCGCCTGCCGACACCCGCCACTTGATCAGTTCGGCTTCCACCAGCCCCTCACCGAGGTCGGGCAGGAGGAAGTGGCTGCGATCCGTCGGCTGCTTGATTCCGGCCATGGAGACAGGTTACGCAATGGCCTCGGACCGGGAATGGTGGCAAGAATAGAAACGGGGCTCCTACGCAGAGCCCCGTTCCAAACCTACCTGGGGGGATGACCAGATAGGGCCGGGTGTGAACAGTTAGAGGGTTTCCGTACCTCTGCCATGAAGAGCCCCACGGACCGACCCTGATACTGGAATTCGACAATTGGCTAGGCTGGCTCTGTGGACGCGCGATCCGACACCCAGCTGGTTGAGGCCTGCGCCTTGGGCGATTCCAAGTCGTGGGCCGAGTTGGTCGAGCGTTACACCCGGCTGGTCTATAGCGTGCCACGGCAGTACGGATTGGCGTCCTCCGACTGCGACGATGTCCACCAGGCGGTGTTTTCGGCCCTTGTAAGCCAACTAGGCAAACTGCGGAGCATTCAGGCGCTGCCTGCATGGCTCATGACCACTGCCCACCGGGAAACCTGGCGAATCAGCCGGACGCGAGGCAAGGCGGTGGATGCCGATTGGGATTTTGCAGACCCACAGGAGCCACGATCGGAGGTTGTTCAATCGCTTGAGACGCGGCAGTTGGTCAGAACCGGGCTAGAGCGGCTCGGTGGAAAGTGCAAGGACTTGCTCCTGAGGCTCTTTGGCGCTGGCCCGGAGCCCGACTACAAGGAAATCGCCACTTCCCTTGACATGCCAATTGGGAGTATCGGACCTACCCGGGCTAGGTGCCTCAGCAAGTTGGAAGCGATCCTTCGCACCCTTGGAGTCAGCTCCGAAGAGTAACGGTCTGGGGCACCGGCAATAAATCCTTCTCCTCGGGGTATCAGCGCGGGGGCTTTCGACTCATCTCAAGCGGAGGAGTGGCCTCAAGACCGATGCAACACCATCAACCGATACATCCTGACCGGCAAGTGGAGATTGCAGATGCCTTGGCGTCAGCCAGTGCTCCGCGTGCCGAGATCGAGGCGGTGGCAAAGTCGGGCGAACTTGGGTTCGCTGGGCGCATCGCTGCCGCATTGGAATCAATGCGCGCCGACGCGGCGCTGGCGGTGGGTCTGCCAGCGCTGCGTCGTGCCATCGATCTTGAGCGGCTCCTGCCGAAGGTGGTGGCTGGGGTCGGCGGTTCCGCGCCGGTGGCTTGGTGGAGTAAGTCACGCGCAGCGCTGGCCAGTCTGACCGCCGACGAAACACTGACGCTGAGCGCCGGGTTGCGCGGCGGGTCCATTCGCCGCCTCGAGTTCCGTCAGGGCAGCGTCCATCTGGACATCGAAGTCGAGCCGGTCCGTCGCTCAACTTCCAGCAAAGGAATCATTCGCGGGCAGGCTGAAGGCCCGGGGGACCTCTCCGGAATTCCAGCCGTGTTCATCAACGCGGCCGGGGAAGAAGTCGCCGTTACGACACTAGACGACTCCGGTTTCTTCGAAGCGATCCTTCCAGAAGATGTTTACGAAGTGGCCATCGCCTTCCCTCATGGAGCAGTGGTCACCACAGGAGTGGGCGTAGCGGCATGAGCGCGGCAGCGTCCAACCCCGGCCTGAACCTGACCGCTGTGATGGCCATGTCGGCGCCAGAGCGCGTCAACGCCCTGCAGGGGCAACCCAACGCCGCTGCGGCGTTGCGTTCACTGGGGGATCAGGCCGAGACATTGGCTTCACGCGATGTCGCTGCGGCTCTGGTTGCTGGCGCGGTGCTGGAATCACTCGCCGCCGCCCATGGTGATGCCGACAGTCTGGCCCGGATCCGCCGGGCGTATGCCGCAGCGCTGGCCCACGCTGGCAAGTTTGCTGAATCGCTGGCTCTGGCGCAGCGCGCCCGAGCTGATGCGCTGGCCGGTAAGGCCGGGCTTGAAGGAGCCCGGGCGCTGGTAACGCAGATGCACCCGCTGATGGCTCAGGGCAAGGCAGCCGATGCGATCCGCGCTGGTGAATCTGCTCGCGCCGAATTCTTGGCAGCTGGCGAACCAGCTCTCGCCGCCCGCGTCGACATCAATCTTGCCAATGTGCACAAGGCCATCGGCGATGCCACGCGCGCGCTCGGCCATCTAGACGCCGCCCTGCCCGTGCTAGGTTCGGGCGAACTGCGACCGATCATCGACAACGCCCGGGGCGAGTCACTCTTCCTGCTCGATCGCTTCGCTGAGGCGCGCCAAGCGTTCGAGGCGGCTCGGCAGGTGCTTGGTCCGGCCGGTGGAATGGCCGCCGCGGTAGTCGCTGGCAACTTGGCCGATCTGGCCGCCCGGCAGGGCAACTATCAGGAAGCTCTCGACGCCTTCGCGACCGCGCGCGCCGCTCTGGGCACCACGGCCTCGGCTCATGCCGCCCGAATGGCGGTTGAGGAAGCCGAGGTCTATGAGTCCCTCGGTGTGGGCGAGATGGCCCTCCAGCGTTTGGTCGAGGGCATCATTCAGTTCGAGCAACTGGGGATGGAACAGGACGCGGTCCGGGCGCTGATCGCCAAGGGTCGCGCCATGAGTCGTCAGGCGGATGCCTCCGCCGCGGCCGCGACATTCGACTCCGCTGCCACCAAGGCCGATGCGCTCGGACAGCGCTCTCTGGCGCTGCACGCCCGCCTCCTTCAGGCTTCAACGCTGGCCCGGCTTGGAAAGCTGGCACCAGCCAAGGCGATCATCGCCGCAGTCGACCGCAGCGCCGCCGCTGGCCCGATCGACCGCACCTGCATCCACTATCACGCCAGCGTGGTCCACGAGCGCAGCGGCACAATGCCAGCGGCGCTTCAGGAGATCGATGCCGCCCTGACCCAGGCCACCACATCCGGCGTCGAGCCAGTGCAGGCCGATGTTCTCACCCAGCGGGCCCTGGTTCTGCGCCGATCCGGCCGCGGGGCCGATGCCGCCGCCGATGCCCGGCGGGCAGTGGGAATCGTGGAGCGTCTGCGCGGCTCGGTTTCGGCTGAGCGGACCCGGGAAGGTTTGCTTGCTCATCGGCTCGGCGCATACGAAGAATTGGTTCTGGCGCTGGTCGACGATGGCTCAGCCAGCGCCCTCAGCGAAGCCATGACGGTTGCCGAACAAGCCAAGAGCCGACTGCTCATTGATCGCATGCGTCAAGGAGTGGACTCCGCTTCGCAGGGTGCCGCCGCTCCGCAGGCTCAGCGGCTGAGCGAACTGCGGGGCCGACTTGATGCGCTCTATGCCAAGCTGGCCGACGGGGCCCGCAATGATGTCCGCTTTGTGGCGTCTTCTACGGTGCGCAAGCAGATCGAGGCCATCGAGCGCGAGATGGAGGCGGTGGAACTGGCCGTCGGTCACGGCATTCACGAGGCCGTGCCGTTCGTACTGCGCAGCGACTGGACTGTCCCGCAATCGATGACCGTGGTCGAGTACTTCCGGGCCCGCGATCGCTGGTTGGCATTCGTCGTGGCCAATGGCCGGACCACTGTGGTTCGCCTAGCGGTTGATGACGAAGCGCTGCAATCGATGGTCGGTCGGCTCCACTTCCACATGCATCAGGCGCTGCTCTCCCACGGGCACGCTCCGGAGCGGCACCTCGGCCGCGCCGAACAGTCATTCGCCCGGCTCGGCGAAGCCATCTGGCAGCCGCTGGTTCCGTTCATCGGC
>SYPI01000080.1 GCA_005804005.1 Planctomycetia bacterium | reverse complement strand
GTGTCTCCTGAGCAACGCCTGCAGCACCCGATATTGCCGGTCGAAGTCGACGATTCGGTCGTTGCGCGCGGCGATGAACATGATCGGCAGTTTCGCTGGTCGCAACAGACTGGCCGAGCCGCCATGAACCACCGCCACCCCAGCCAAGCGCTCACCGCGCTCAGCGGCCAGCAGCGCGGTGAACCCGGCGCCATTGGAGTGGCCAGTGACGAACACCCGCGACGGATCGACCCACCCTTGGGTGACCAGTTCGGAGACGATTGAGTCGAAGAGGTTGAGATCGGCATCCTTGCCAGCGCCTGGCAACATCTGCCAGCCGTTACGGCCGCCATCGGGATCGCGGCTAGTGACCCGCGGCACGCCCTGCGGGTACACCACCACCGCCTGCGGCCAGACATCTTCGAAGTGCCGAGATCGCCGGGCCGCAGCGGCGTTGCCCCCGTGGCCATGAAAGTCGATCAATAGTGGCGATGGGGTCGGGCCGCCAGCTGGCAGAACCACCAGCGCGGTGCGCTCGACACCGTCAATCTGATAGTGGCGTGTTTCGACCGCCGGTTGCGAGTCTGGCGTCGGCTGAGAAGAGTCATCGACGCTCGGCGCCGACTGTGGCAGTTCAGCCGCCTTCGGAGTGGAAGCGATCGCGGGCTGCGCCGGTTCAGGCGACTCGGATGCGTTGCACGCCGCTGCTGACAGCGAGGCGCAGACTGCGATCAGCAAGATCAAGGGTGAGCCGCGAATCATGCAAAGGCATTGTCCGGCGCGCATGAAACCGGGATTGACTTCTCCAAGCCATCCCGCTAATGTCCCGACACGATGAACCTGAGACTCAATTGCACTACCGCCGTCCTAGCTGTGGTTATTAGCCTTTGTTGCCAGACCGCGCCGTGCCACGCTCACGACCGCAAACTGGTCTGGTCCTACGAGACAACCACCGCTGCCCAGGGTGAGTGGGAATACGAGCAGTGGGTCACCTACAAGGGTGGCTCGGCGGCAGACCCTTCAAGCAATCGCCTCGACTTCCGCGAGGAGATTGAGCACGGCATCACCGACAACTGGCAGATCGCCTTCTACCTCTCTGACTGGCGCGTCTCGTGGGACGCCACCTCCTCACAAACCCAGTGGCGCGATGTGGCGTTCGAGACCATCTACCGGTTCACGGAGCCGGATACCGACATTCTTGGCTCGGCCATTTACGGCGAGGTCAAGGTCGGCGACAACCTGCTGGTCCTCGAAGGAAAGCTGCTGCTTGAGAAGGACATCGGGCCCCTAGTGATGGTCTACAACTTCACTCTGGAAGCCAAATGGGAGGGCACGCGCCTGACAGAATCCGTCGGTGAATACAAGAACTCATTCGGCCTCTCCCACCCACTAGGCGGGGGTTTATCCGCGGGGTTCGAACTGGAGCAGTTCAGCGAGGCGGCCGCGTGGGAAGACTGGTCTGCCAGCACCGTCTACGCCGGTCCCAACGCCCAGTACCGGAGTGGAAAGTTCTTCGTGACCGCCGCCCCGCAGTGGCAGGTGACCAATCAGGACTCTGAGCCGGACTTCCGGATCAGAATGATCGTTGGCTTGGAATTCTGAGTCAAACACGGGGGAAATCTCCCACTCGGAATGCCGCACTAGGCTGTCCGCCAGCGCCGACAAACCGCGGCGCTTTGCGCTAGATTCGCCCCCTTCACCCCTCGGCGAAGGAGTCTCGCGTGGCGCAATCCCCCCTCCCCCTGCCCCAGATTCGCGGCTTCCTGGAAACCCAGCGCCGCGACCGCTGGTGGGCCATGCCGCTGTTCACTTTTCTCGGGCTGGGCGCGTTCATCGTCTACTCCACATGGGCGGCGTTTCAGGCCGGGCATTACTTCATCGGTGGCCCGACTCAAATCGGTGCGCAAGAGCTCCTCTCGCCGTTCTATTCACCAGTCTTGTGGGATGCGCCCGGTGTAACCAGCGGCCACGCCTGGCTCGGCCCGACGCCATCGTGGTGGCCAGCATGGCTGCTCATGTCGCCAGCCCTGCTGATCCTCTGGGCCCCCGGCGGGTTTCGCTTCACCTGCTACTACTACCGCGGCGCCTATTACAAGGCGTTCTGGGCTGATCCGGCCAACTGTGCCGTCGGCGAACCCGGCTTCCGCGGAACCTCATACCGCGGCGAGCAGAAGTTCCCGCTCATCTTTCAGAACATCCACCGCTACTTCCTCTACCTCGCGCTGGTGTTCATCGTTCTGCTGGCTCACGATGCCTGGCGCAGCCTGTGGTACTTGGGCGATGACGGTGCCAGGCACTTCGGCCTCAGCGTCGGCTCGCTGGTCCTGAGCCTGAATGTGGTCTTCCTGGGCGGATACACGCTGGGCTGCCACTGCTGGCGGCACATCGTCGGCGGCCGACACGACTGCATGTCGTGCCACGCCACATCCCACAAGGCCTGGACGCGCGTTTCATGGCTGAATTCGCGCCACATGCTCTTCGCCTGGGTCAGCCTCTTCTGGGTCGGATTCACCGACGCCTATGTGCGCTTGTGTTCCATGGGCATCTGGCATGACTGGAGGATCCTCGGGTGAGCTTGGCTGATCGTTACATCGTTCATGAGCATGATGTGGTGGTGGTCGGGGCCGGCGGCGCGGGACTGCGCGCGGCGATCGAAGCCAGCGGCCGCGGGGCCAAGACGGCCTGCATCTGCAAGTCGCTCTTGGGCAAGGCGCACACCGTGATGGCCGAAGGTGGCATGGCTGCGGCCATGGGCAATGTCGACGACCGCGATTCATGGAAGGTTCACTTCGCCGACACCATGCGCGGCGGGCAGTACCTGAACAACTGGGTGATGGCCGAGTTGCACGCCAAGGAGGCTCCGGCGCGGGTTCGAGAACTGGAAGCCTGGGGCGCGGTGTTCGACCGCACCAGCGACGGGCGCATCCTGCAGCGCAACTTCGGCGGCCACCGCTATCCGCGACTGGCGCATGTCGGCGACCGCACCGGCCTAGAAATGATCCGCACGCTGCAGGATCACGGCATCCATCAGGGCATCGACTTCTTCATGGAGATGACCGTGGTGGCCATCCTCAAGGACGGCAATCGCGTGGCCGGACTCCTCGGATACGACCGCGAACGCGGCCGCATGCACCTGTGGCGCTGCGGGGCGATCGTCATGGCCACCGGGGGATTCGGCCGCGCCTTCCGCATCACCAGCAACAGCTGGGAGTACACCGGCGACGGACAGGCGCTGGCCTACCGAGCTGGAGCCGACCTGATGGACATGGAGTTCGTGCAGTTCCATCCAACGGGCATGGTCTGGCCACCGTCGGTGCGCGGCATATTGGTCACCGAAGGCGTGCGCGGGGAGGGTGGCGTGCTGCGCAACTCGCTGGGCCGCCGCTTCATGTTCGACGACATCCCTGAGCTATACAAGGGGCAGGTGGCCACCGACGAAGAAGAAGGCTGGCGATATGTGCTCGGCGACAAGAACGCGCAGCGGCCGCCGGAGTTGCTGACCCGCGACCAT
>SYPI01000079.1 GCA_005804005.1 Planctomycetia bacterium | reverse complement strand
TCAAGGTGAAGGCCACGCTGCTCACCGGTGACGAACCAGCGGATGTCGTGTTCGCCGGCTCGCCGCAGCGGGCATTCGTGAGCATCTCGCAGCGCAATCGGTTGGAGGTGTTCAACCCAGCCGCGCTGGCGGCGGCGCCGACCAACATCGCCATCGCTGGCGAAGAACCGCGCGCTCTGGCCACCGACGGCACGCGAGTGTGGTGCGCCATCTTCGAATCCGGCAACGACACCACAGTTGTGCCTGAGACCGTGGTCGGCACCAGCCTGAATCCGTATCCCGGCGATCCGAACCCGCCGCCCAACGCCGCTGGCAACACATTCAGCCCGCCGATCGCCGCCGGGCTCCCCAGCGCGCCAGACACCAGCCTCATCGTGCGCAAGGCCGCCAACGGCACATGGCGTGATGTGAACGACAAAGACTGGTCGGCGGCCATCACCTGGGGGCTCCACGGCAACGACATCGCCCAGATCGATGCCAACTCGCTGGCGGTCACCTACAAGAAGGGGTTTCTCACTGCGAATATGGCTCTGGCGGTGCGCAGCGACGGCACCGCAACAGTGGTCGGAACCGAGGCCAAGAATGAGATTCGCTTCGAATCCAATGTGAAGGGGATCTTCACTCGCGTGGAGGGGGCCACCTTCGACGCCTCGACCAGTACGCCGCTGCTGCGCCGCGACTTGAATCAGCACCTCACTTATTCGACGGCGAACATTCCCGTGGCTCAGCGCGAACTGTCGGTGGGCGATCCGCGCGGAGTGGCTTACTCATCCGATGGTGTGCGAATCTTCGTGACCGGCATGGGCTCCGACAACCTGGCCGTGTTCGATGCCTCGTCGTTGAACCGCATCGGGTTGGTCGTCGTCGGCGAAGGGCCAACCGGCGTGGTTTGCGATGCTGTGAATAACAGCATCTATGTCCTGAACCGCTTTGAGTCGACCATCTCAGTTCTCAACCAGACCACGCTCGCTGAAGTTGAACGCGAGTCGTTCTTTGAACCAACGCCAGCTGTGGTCCGCGCCGGTCGCCCCTTCCTCTTCGACACTCATTTGGCCAGCGGTCTGGGACAGGCCTCCTGCGGCAGCTGCCACATCGACGGCCGAATGGATCGACTCTCTTGGGACCTCGGCGATCCGCAGGGGGCCATGATCGACAATCAGGAGTCGTGCAATCTGGGCCTGCCGGTTGGCACCTGCGAGGACTTCCACCCGATGAAGGGGCCGATGAACACCCAGACGCTGGTCGGGCTCTCCGGGCTGGCCCCGTTCCACTGGCGCGGAGACCGCTCCGACCTGGCGGCGTTTGCCCACGCCCCGATGAGCCTGCTTGGCGGCGATGCCGAGTTCACGGCCAAGGAGATGGCAAGACTCGAGGCGTACCTGAACACGATCGCTTCTGGCCCCAACCCAAACCGCGACCTCAACGGCACGATGCCCACCAGCCTCGAGAACGGCAATCCCAGCACCGGGTTCACGCTCTACACCACCGGCAACCTCGATTTCGTGCAGTGCTCGGACTGTCACACACTGCCGACCGGCGGGCTGGGAACGATCATCTCCGCCAGCCTGCTGCAGGAGGCCCAGTCGATGAAGGTGCCGCAGCTGCGCAACATGTACGAGAAGTCTGGCATGGACAAGACCAGCCAAGCGAACAACAGCGGCTTCGGATTTGTTCACGATGGGTCTACGGACACACTGTTCAACTTCTTGTCACTGAGTGTGTTCAACTTCGCCTCGGGTGCGGCGGGCAACACCCAGCGGCGTGATGTGGCTGCGTTTGTGATGTGCTTTGACACCGGGACTCACGCCAGCGTCGGTGCTCAGGCGACCATGGGCGGGGAGGGGACGAATCAGTCCGCGCGCCGGGCGATACTGCTTTCGATTGCTCAGGCTGGCTCTTCGCAACTGGTGGCCCGCGGCAACTATGACGGCATGGCCCGGAGTTACTTGCTCAGCAGCGGCACCACCATGCAGGCTGACCGGGTTGGCGAAGTGCGAACCATTGCCCAACTAGATGCGCAGGCCACGGCCGCAAACCCGTTCCTCTTTACGCTGGTACCCAATGGCACCGGAGTGCGCACCGCCCTTGATCGCGACAGCGATGGGTTCTACGACCGCGACGAACTCGATCAGTGTTCGAACCCGGCCGACCCTGCCAGCGTGCCCGGCGGCAGCGGGGGATGCCCAGATGTGGACCGCAGCGGCGCGGTCGATGGGGCCGACTTGGCGGCGCTCTTATCGAACTGGGGCGGCGGTGGGGCTGGCGATCTCGACTGCTCCGGGCTGGTTGATGGCACGGACCTAGCCACGCTGCTCAGCGGCTGGGGAGCGTGTCAGTAGTCGCGACTCTCTCCGATCAGAACTTGGTGCCGGCAACAAAGCGCACCCGTTGACCGTCACGGCGGCGGTGGCGCTTCATCGGGGGGAGAGTTCGCAGTAGTCGGGAGCATCGGTCAAGTAGCAACTGCCCCGATGGAGGGCGATGAGTTCCACTCAGTAGTGGATTCCTCGCGACCGAATGTGTCTGCGAGCCAAGTGACCTCAACTGCGACCGCGCCATCGATGCCGAGGACCTCACTGTGCTGCTCACTCTGGCCCTGACCCGGGGAACTGCTAGGGCGGGGAAGGGGGTTTGGTTGGCGGCCAAGGCACAGGTAGACTCTCCCTTCCGCATGCGGGCCGCGGCCGGTGCGCAAGGAGGTTGGCACATGAACGCATCTCTTCGGGCGAAGCTCACCCTGGCCTGTATGGCTGTCGCTGTTGCATTCCAAGTCGGCGCGGGCCCGCGTCAGGAAGTCGCAAAGCCGCGTGTGGCCATCTGGACGGTTGAAGCCACCGAGGCGGTCAAGCAGCAGGCGGCCGCACAGGGCAAAGCCAACGAACTCTCTCAAATCGTGGAAATGCTGAACAGCCAGCTTCCAGTGCAGGTCAGCGCCACGCACCGCTTCGATGTGGTTAGCCGCTCCGATCTGGGGACGGTGGTGAAGGAATGGAATCTGGTCGACTTCTCGGGCTCGGTTGATCGGCTCGATGCCCAGACCGCCAAGTCACTCTCCACGGCCGGCGCGAGGTTCGTAGCCGCCCTGCAGATCGGTAGTTTTCAAGACATCACCCAGCGGACCGCACTGGAGGGGCCGCTGGGGAAATCGCAGGCCGAGCGCCGGACGATTCAGCTTCAGGCGACTCTAAAGATCTATGACTCGACCAGCGGGGTGCTCTCCTCGTCATCAGCGGTGCAGTTGAGCGACTCGGCGACCGACGAGGTGTTGCCGGGCGTGGTGCAGGATGGGCGTCCGACCAATGCACTGATCGGCCAGGTGGCGACGGCCATCGGCCAGCAGGCAGTCGGCCTGATCGTGGCCGCCCTCTCGCCGGCCCGGGTGCTGGCGTACACCAATGGCCAGGTCACTTTCAATAGGGCTGCTGGTAGCGGCGCAGCGGTGGGCCAGTACTGGGAAGTGCTTGCAATCGGCGAGGCTCTCGTTGACCCGGACACGGGCGAAAATCTCGGTAGCGAGGAGGTCGGGGTCGGCTGGGTGCAGGTGATGGACGCGGGCACCAGCACATCACGCGCGCAGGCGATGCAGGACTTCGGAATCGACAAGGGGTGCCTCATGCGGCTGCGCGATGCGCTGCCTGCCGGGGTCAGCTCAGACAGCCGCGCTTCGGGGAGTGCGGCGCGGACCCCGAGAGGATCTTCCCCAGGCAGCGCGGCAGCCGCTCCAGCGACAGCCCCGGCGCAGACCGCCGAGGATGGAACCATTGGAACTGGCGCGGCGGCGCCGGTGCGGCTGGCGATCTTCATCAAAGTCCGGCCGGGAAGCATGCCCGACGACAAGGTGTCGGTGTTCGAAGACGACATCGTCGCGGCGCTGGCCAAGCCGGGCATCGCCGTGATCCGCCGCGAGGATGTGATCAACGCCGTAAAACACTTTGCTGAGGGCGGGCCCAACACCGGCACACCCCAGACACCGGAGGAAGAGTTCGGCAGACTGACTTCCAACTCAACCAGCGCCCGCAACTTCGCGCAGCAGCTTGGCGCCGACGGGATCATCATTGCGGCGATCGATGCTCTGGACGAGACGACGCTCGACTGGGCCGACCCGCAGACCGGTGTCTCTCTGGCCGGCACCGAATTCACGCTGCGTACCACTTGGGAAATCCTGGGCGGTTCGCGCGGCGAATCGCTGGCCTCCGGCCTTTCCGAGCCATCGCGCAAGGTGCGAGCCAATCAGCAGGGCAAGCTGGTCACGAATCCGTTGAACGAACTGTTGCGCGACGCTGGTCGGCAGATCGCTGCAGCGGCGACGACGGCGATGACTGACCAACTCTCGCGCGTCTCGCTGGCCGCGCCAGAGCACGACATTCAGGTTGGAGTATTCCTGGCCGACCTGTACCTCCCCAATGTGGTGCGCACCACCGGCGGCGAGTTCAAGGTGGAGACCGGCAATGTTGGCCTCGGCCCGATGAACGTGACCATTCTGCTCGACGGCGTGGCGGCGGGCACCGCGCCGGGGACGGTGCGAGTCACCGAGGGCTTGCATTCCCTGCGGCTGGAACGCCCGGGCCTCGAGCCAATCGAGCGAATGGTGAATGTGCGCCCCGGGCTGGCGCTCAACATCCCGATGCGCATGTCGGCCGATGGCCTGGTGCGCTGGCAGGAAGAGACCGCCTTCATGGAGGGGCTGAAGGAAAACGAGATTCTGCGCGAGGCGCAGATCGAGAAGGCCAGAGCGGTGGCCGATCTAATCAGGAAGATGAATGTCAACCTGAATCTGGATACCGCCAATGTTCGCAACTTGAGTGTGGGGGCAGACACGCTATGGGGTCAACTAATCGAATCACCGGACTGATCGCCGCTGGGCTGGGCGTCGGACTGGCTTCGTGTCAGTCCGACTACCGGGCCAACGCCACCAATGTCGCCAGTTCCCTCCAAGGGGGGAGTTACGAGGTAGCGGCGGCACAAGCGGCGGGCTTCCTAGATGACTGCGATGACCGTGACCGGGCTGTGGTGCTGATGGAGGCGGCCCGCACCGCGCAGGTGGCCGGGGACCTTGAAGCCAGCACCAACTACTACCTGGAGGTCGACGAACTGCTCCGGCCATACCTGTCCACCAAGCCCGACGCGCTGGTCAGCGAGGTGGTCAGCGCCACGATCGTCAATCAAACGATGTCCACCTACCGTGGCACCCCCGGCGAGCGCATCATGCTCTGCACGCTGCTGGCGATCAATCGCCTGGCCGCCGGTGATCTGGCCAATGCGCGTATCGACCTGAACCGCGCCCATGATTGGCAGCAGGCGGCGGTGGCGCACTATCAAGCTGAAATCAACTCCGAGCAGTCGGCGCTGGAATCAGCCTCACGCGGAAAAGGGCGGGATGTGAGTGGAGCCAGGCACCATCAGGGACTGGCGCCATTGCACCAGTCGGTCGAAGACCTGCGCGGTTACGCCGACTTCGCCAATCCGTTCAGCACCTACCTGCGCGGCGTGTTCCTGCTGGCCACCTCGGCTGATGCGGGCGACCTATCCAACGCCCGTTCGGATTTTCGCGCGGTGCTGGGGATGGCTCCGGTCACCGCGCCGGTCGTTGATTTGGACATCGCCGCGGTTGAAGCAGCGCAGCGCGGCGAACTGCCGCCAACCACATGGGTCTTCGTAATGAGTGGTTTGGGGCCGTACTACGAGGAGTTCCGGCTAGACGTCCCGATTCCATTCGGTCAGGTGAACTATGTGTCGGCGGCCTTCCCCGTGTTCAAGAGACGCACCGCGACCATGGAGTCGTTCATGCTGCGCAGTGGTGAGTTGACCGCGGCCAGCGCGCCACTGTGTGATCTAGATCAGATTCTCGGGGCGGAGTACCGCATCCGCCTGCCGGGGGTCATCACTCAGGAACTTGCCTCCAGCGCGGCCAAGACCGCGGCCACTTGGGCAGCCAGTTCGGCCGCCAGGTCTGGCGGCAACAACGACGCCGCAGCGCTGGTCATGATTGCTGTCTGGATCTATCAGGCTGGTTCGACCGCGGCCGATCTGCGCGGCTGGCGCTCGCTGCCGCAGCGCATCGCTGTGGCCCGGCTGGCAACTCCGGCCGACGGCTTGGTGAATGTGGTTGGGGCCGATGGCAACAGTTTGTGCAGCCTCTCGGTCGATGCTGGGCGCAACAACATCGTGGTGGTAACCCTGCCCTCGGCCCACGCGCCGCCGTCCATCCAGATGGCCCAACTGGCCACAGGCCTCCAGCAGGCACCGCCTGCCGCCACTGTCCAGCCCCGGGATCAACCCCTCGCTGCGCCGATTTCAGCAGCCGAGGTTCAGCCTGTCGCCACGCCCGTCAAGGCTGTGAATCAACCTATTGCTGCGCCAGCCACAGCCCCAGCAGCCGTGGCCGCTCCCGCCGCGAGTAGCTCCACAGGCTCCGCCGACCGAGGCAGAGTGGTGCGGGTGCGGCCGGGCAACGCCCATTCCACGAAGAACGGCTCGGGAGGGCCGAGATGAAATACCCTTTGCCTATGCCCATGCGCGCCAGCGTTCTGACCGGCCTGCTCCTGTTGGTTGCCTGCGGCACGGTGAACACCACCAGCACCCGCGATGGGCCCGCCACAACAGCGCATCCCAAGCAGACGCAGATCAACGACTTGCTCACCCAGATCTTCCTGCATTGTCGCGAACTACGCATGTTCCGCACCGCTGGCGGACCGATGGAAATGCAGATCGATGTGAACAACGACGACTTTCGCCAGCGCAACTTCGCTTGGCGAGTCGACTGGCTCGACGCTCAGGGCAATGTGATCCCCTCGACCATGTCGGTGTGGAAGTCCGCCTCGGTGCCCTCGGGCGGCATGACCACGCTTACCTCCGTGGCGCCGGGCGATGCCGGGGTCGACTTCCGCTTGCAAGTTCGCCGTTCTGACTGAACTAAGGAATCCACAATGCTGCGTACCACCACTGCCATCTGCATCTTGGTCCCCATCCTCTGTGCCTGCTCGACGCCAGCGCGGCCGATCGAAACCGGCGGCATCGAGTCGATCACCAGCGTCGACGATGTCGACATGCAGGACATCTTGAAGGCCTCCAGTGGCATGCTGGAGTCACTGCTTTCGCAGGGGACGCTTAAGTCCGCCCCTCGTCAGCCGGCGCAGTTGCTGATTGGCAGCATTGTCAACGACACCAGCAGCCGGTTCGACATTGGCGAGATGACCTACCGCATGCGCGAGCAGTTGGTGAACTCTGGCCAAGCGGCGGTGGTGACCACATACGGAACGACTCCAGAGGACGCCACCGCGCAGGACGCCCTGAAGCGCAAGGCGTTCCTTGAGGGGCAGGCGGCACCGGCCAGTGTGGACCCGGACTTTTCCCTGACCGGCAAGATCACCCAGGTGAAGCGTCAGGCCGGCAATGTGAAGCAGGCCACCTACACCTTCCGCCTGACACTCACCAACCTGCGCAGTGGTATTGAGGCGTGGACAAAGGTTGTCGATGTCACCAAGCAGGGGTCTAAGAACGCCATCGGATTCTGACACGCGCCCGGCTTATAGTGGACGCTCTGGTTCAACCAACGGAGCTCCCATGCAGATGCCCGCGTGTGTCCACAGGCTGTCCCTGAGTCTTGTCCTGATCGGCGGCGGGATAACCATCTGCCCCGCCGAGGGGGCGTTCGCCTGGCAGGACGCTGCAGCGGTTGGGGCGGCTGCCAAGAAGGCCCCCAAGCCACTCGCGCCGGGCGATTCCAACTCTGACGATCCATCGACTCCCAACATCATCGAGGGGGCGATCAATGTCTACGACTACTCGCCCGAACCCGACGCCAGCGCGCCTACGCCGGTAAGCACCATTCTGCGTGAACTCGGGCCCGACGCCATCGAGTGGTTTCAGCATGTCGAGACGCTTTCGAATCCGTTCTTCGAGGGCCGCGCGCCGGGGACCAAGGGGGCTGAGTACGCCGCCGACTACATCGAGTTCTGGCTGAGGCACTTCGACCTAGAGCCAGCGTTCCCGGAGGCGCTTGCCGCTCCGGCCGCGCCCACGCAGGCCGAGGCCGACACCGCCCGCTCGCAGGCGGGGCCGGATGCCGTTGCGCCAGCGAGCGGTATTGCGCCACAGTCGAGTTGGGTCTCGTATCGCCAGCCCTTCGATCTGCCCGGTGCAGGACCGAAGGTGGTCTCGTCAACAGTCACGCTCAGCGGCGCGGAGCTCAAGCGCGGCGATGACTACTCCGTGCTTGGCAACTCCGGCAGTGGGGTGGTTGAAGCACCGGTCACCTTCGTTGGCTACGGGATCGAGGAAGGCAAGGACGGCTACACCAGTTACTCGCCTGACAGCGATGTGAAGGGCCGCGTTGCTCTGCTGCTGCGCTACGAGCCACTTGATGCGGATGGCAAGAGTCGCTGGGCCGAGCGGCGATTCAGCGAGTTTGCCGCCATGGCCGGAAAGTTCGATGCTCTGTTGGCCCGCGGTGCGGCTGGTGTGATCCTGGTCACGCCGCCAGAGTGCCGCGACGGTCGCAAGCGACTGGAATCAACCGCCACCAGCCGCTTCGGTGATCGGATGGGCGTGCCGTGCATTCAGGTGACCGAAGCACAGGCCGACGCCCTCTGCAAGTCAGCCGATCCACGCGGCCGCTCGCTGCTGGACCTGCGCCGACTGGCGGATTCCGGCATGGAGAAGACGGTGAACTTCCGGGATGACCAGCCGGTCAGCATCGCCGCGGAAGTGACTCGGGGAGTGATCGAGACTCGCAATCTCGGCGGCGTACTGCGCGGCAAGGGAGAACTTGCCAAGGAGTGGGTCATCATCGGCGGCCACTACGACCATGTCGGCTACGGCGACTATGGAGCCGATCCGACCAATCGGGGCAAGCTGCATCCCGGCGCCGACGACAACGCCAGCGGTACTGCGGCGGTGCTGGTGTTGATCCGCCGCCTGAGCGAGCTGTACAACTCGAATGCCGCGCCAGCCAACGCCCGCTCGATTCTGTTCCTCACGTTTAGCGCCGAGGAGATTGGACTGGATGGTTCACGGTGGTGGGTGCAGCACCCGACACTGGGTGTGGATGAGATCAATGCCATGATCAATCTGGACATGGTCGGTCGCCTGCGCGATGACGATCTCGCGGTAGGCGGCGTGGGAACCGCCGAGGGATTCATGGACCTGCTCAAGCCGGTGTTCGACTCCAGCGGTCTGACTATTCGCGCTGATCCAAGCGGCCGCGGCCCGTCCGATCACCAGTCGTTCTACAGCGGGGGCATCCCGGTGCTGTTCCTGTTCACCGGTGTGCATGGCGACTATCACAAGCCCAGCGATGAGGGCTTTACGGTCGATCCCGGCGGCGCCGCCAAGGTGATCGCTCTCACTGATGAACTGGCCCGCATGCTGGCGCAGACTCCCAGCCGCCTCAAGTTCACTACCACCGACGGCACCCGGACCGCAGGCCGTCGCGGCGCAGGCGTTCGGCTGGGTATTTCTCCCGGCTACGGCGAAAGCAGCGAGCCGGGCGTGCATGTCGAAGCAGTCAGTGCCGAGACAGCGGCAGCCGAAGCGGGCATCGTGGCTGGCGATGTGGTTCTGGCCTGGAACGGCACAGCGCTGGAAGGGCCGGCAGACCTGATGCAGCACCTCCGCGAGCACAAGCCCGGTGATGTGGTGAAACTCAAGGTGAAGCACGACGGGCAAGTGCGGGAGGTCGATGTGACACTGCGCTCCAACCGGGACGCCGGTTGATGTGCCTCGGCGGGGCGCTCGCGCTTCTGGCCTGCGTTGGGCAGGCGGCGCCACCAACATCCGCCGCACCCGCGCCATCAACGGCGCCAGCACCGCAGGGACTGGTCCTCTGGTACGGCCAACCAGCCGCAACTTGGACGCAGGCGCTGCCGATTGGCAATGGCCGACTGGGGGCGATGGTCTTCGGCGGGGTTCAGCACGAGCGATTGCAGTTGAACGAAAAGAGCGTGTGGGAGGGTCGCATCGACGATCGCGAGGCCAAGCCCGGGGCCGAGGTGCTGGCTAAGGCGCGCGAGGCGTTTCTGGCTGGCGACATCGCCAAATCGCAAGAGTTGGCCCAGACACTGATGGTGGAAGACCTGCCGCGCTCGTATCAGACGCTTGGCGACCTGTTGATCGACCTGCCCATTGGCGAGGGCATCTCTGAGTACCGCCGGTTACTGGAACTCTCAACGGCCGTGCACATGACCAGCTGGAGGGTGGCCGGAGAAGACCTGATGACTCGCTGGACCTACGCCAGCGAAGCCGACGATTGCATCGTGGTGCGTTTGGAGACCAGCCGCCCCGGATCGATTCTCGGCACCGTGCGCCTAGCGCGCCAGCGCAGTTGCGACGAGTGCCCTCTTGAGGTGATGGCGCACGAAGAGGCGAGACCCGCTGGTGCGAATGCTGCGGCGCGAATCGAACTTTCCGGCGCGACTGAAGCGGCCCCAGACGCCGGGGTGCGCTTCTACGCCTTGGCGTGGGTGAGCGCGGAGGGCGGCCTGCTGCGCGCCCGCGCTGACGGCTCAGTAGAAGTGCAGGGGGCCAATGCGCTGACAATCCTGCTCAGTGCGGCCACCGACTTCGCGCCCGAAGTACTCGCGGCAGAGCGGCCCGATCCCCGGCAGATGGCGCAGCAGGCAGTCGCCGCCGCTGCCGCGCGAACGCCGGACGAGTTGCTCACTCGCCATGTCCGCGAGCACGACAACCGCTTCGACCGATTCGAGCTGGAACTG
>SYPI01000078.1 GCA_005804005.1 Planctomycetia bacterium | reverse complement strand
CTGGTGCTTGAGCTGGTGGATGCTCCCAGCCTCGACCTCCGCCTGCCGCGCAGCGGCGTAGAAGCGGTGCGCATCTTCGTCGGGGTGGCGCGGGCTCTGGAGCACATGCATCAGCACGGCTTTGTCCACTCCGACATCAAGCCGACCAACATCATGGTGCTGGACGATCTCGGGGTGAAACTCATCGACCTCGGTCAGGCCTGTCCGGTGGGGACAGTCAAGAAGCGCATTCAAGGCACCCCGGGGTACATGGCTCCCGAGCAGGCCCATCGCGAGGCGGTCACGGTGGCCACCGATATCTACAACTTTGGGGCCACCATGTACTGGACGCTGGTCGGCGAAGTGATTCCCACGGCGCTGCCGCCTCGCGACTCGCGCGGCACGCTGGTCACCGGGGCCCTAGATGCTTCGCAGATCAAGCCGCCAGTTCCTCCTCATGTGAAGAACTCGATGGTTCATCCGTTGCTGTCGCGGATCATCGTCGACTGCGTGCGGGTGGCCCCGGCTGATCGGCCGCAGTCCATCGGCGAAGTGGCCCATCGGCTGGAGCGGCTGCTGGAACTGCTGCAGATGCAACCCGACGGTCTGCCGTTCGAGCGGGTCTCCGGGGCGATGGCCACGGTGGCGGCGGCGGAGTCTTGGGACTTCTGATCGCCGTCGAAGGGGGGGCAGTTTGAACTACCCTCCGGTGATGGCGGCAGGCCTTTCCAAGGCGTTCGTCCGGCAACTGTTGTTCGCAGCGGTAATGCTGCCGGGCGGGGCACCGGTCGATGGCGTGGAAGAAGCCCGGGCCCTCGAAGCCAGAACCCGCAAGGTGATCGAGCAATCGCTCGGGGCGGTGGTTGGTCTAGACGTGGTGGTGAATGACCATCAGCACGCCACCGGCTCGGGAGTGATCATTGCCGATCAATGGATCCTGACCGCCGGTCATGTCTGCGATGAGCCGGGCCGTGATGTGGTGGTGCGTTTCGCCGACGGTGGCCGCGCCGCGGGCAAGACTGCCGGCCTGCGCTGGGAGGGCCAAGAAGACTGTGGACTGGTGCACTTCGACGGGGCGCCAGCCGGGACGCCGATCGCGCCCATCGGCCAGAGCGCGTCGCTGAAGCAGGGTGACTGGGTGGTGGGAATGGGTCACACCTACGGACTCTTCAGTGAGCCGTGGCGACCGCCCGTGGCTCGCATCGGCCGCATCCGCGGCCATCGCGGTAACACGCTCGACATCGATGTTCCCATCTCCAGCGGTGATTCCGGCGGGCCGGTTTTTGACCTCGATGGGCGGGTAATCGGCACCCTCTCCTCCGGTGGAGATGAGCCGTGGATCGGCGCCGCCACGGCGGTCGACCTGGCCAGCCGCCTGATGGATGCCATGAAATCTGGCGAGCAGAGCGGCACGAATGCTCAGGAGGCGGACGGCGCCACGCGGGTGATTGCCGTGCAGCACGCGCCAGCTTCGCATGACGGAGCCGATGGCCGCGATTCGCCCGAGATGCTGTCCGGTCTGGCCAGCTTGGGTGATGGGGTGATGAACTCGACCGTGGGAGTGATGGTGGCCGGGCGTGATGTCGGGCTCGGCTTGGCGGTGGAGCGCGGCTTCATCGTCTGCAAAGCTTCAGATGTCGGACTGACCGAACCAGATTTGGCCGTTACCTTGCCGGATGGGCTGACTCTCGGGGCGCTTCGCATCGCGACGGACGACCAGCTCGACCTGATGCTGCTGTGGGCCGGGCCCGACACTGGCCTCGATCCGGTGTCGTGGTCGATCGCCGGCGTACCGCCGACCGGATCACTGGTGGCCTCGCCGGGACGGATGCTCGAGCCGATGGCCATCGGCATCGTCGGCTTGCCGGTGCTGCCGACCGGCCGGCAGGATGTGCTGGCACCGTATCTGGGTGTGAATCTGGCACTACCCGCCGCTGGAGGCGAAGGGCCGCCGACCGCAGATGGGGTGCGGCTGGAGAGAGTGGCCCCCGGCGACGCCGCGGCGCGAGCAGGCCTGCGCGACGGGGATGTGGTCTTGGCGATCGGTGGAGTGGCGACCATGTCGAACACCGAGTTCTCGCGCGCGCTGCGGCTTCATGGAAGCGGTGATGTGGTGAAGTTCAAGGTGCGGCGCGGCGAGGAACACTTGGAACTGCCGGTGCGACTCGGGGAGCGGGAGCTTTCCGATGCGCCGGCATCCAGCACGGCACTGGTGCCAGCCAGCCATCGAGTGTCGGGATTCGGCGAGGTCATTCAGCACGACTCAATTCTGTCGGCCAGTGAGATCGGCGGCGCGCTGGTCGACCTAGCGGGCAATGTTGTGGGGATGAACATCGCCCGGGTGGACCGGACCAAGACCTACGCCCTGCCGGGTGCAGTCGTGGCTGCGGCGGTGTCACGCCTAGCCCAGTCCGCCGATCCGGCCAAGCCGTTGGTGCTGGTGAGCCCATTCGACAATGCCATCGTGATCGCCGAGAAAGACGGGTTGATTGAGCTGCTGGCTGATAGCGCGGAGGTGTCCGGCCCCTCCGCTCGCTACATGCGCAACGAGCCTCCCAAGGAGGAGCCGCCGGTCGACGAGCCCGGATTTGTGGCCGGCCTTCGCGGCCGCGATGATCTGGTTCGTTGGGCGATTGAGCCACTGGGCGCGGGGGTTTTCATGATCAGCGTCGAGCAGGCCTGCGCCGAGGAAAAGTGCGGATCTACCTACACCATCCGCCTGGGCGAGCGCGAGGTGACGGCTCAGACTGCGGCCTCGGCCACGCCGAGTTCATTTCGGACGGTGGAAGTACAAACCCTCGAAGTTCCCGCGGGACGGAGCTTCCTGGAACTGTCGCCGATGCGACTGAAGGGCACGGCCACGGACAATCCCGGGCCGCAGGGCGAGGTTGGGGACAACGGGTTGATGAGACTGCGGGCCGTGCGCCTGCGGAGAGTGGGGTAGCGATGTCTGAGCGTTGGGATCATCGTTTCCTGGACCTGGCCGACACTATCGCCAAGTGGAGCAAGGACCCCTCGCGCGGGGTCGGCGCGGTGATTGTTTCGCCATCGCGCCAGATCCTCTCCACCGGATTCAACGGACTGCCGCGGGGGGTGGAGGACCGGCCCGACCGACTGGAGCGGCCGGTCAAGTACGACCTCATCTGTCACGCCGAGATGAATGCGCTGGTGCAGTGCGCCCGCAACGCGGTGTCCCCGGTTGGCTGCACGCTCTACTCATCATTCAGTCCCTGTGTGCAG
>SYPI01000077.1 GCA_005804005.1 Planctomycetia bacterium | reverse complement strand
GAGTTGATCGCCCCGGCCAAGCCGCGGCCGCGTTTCGGCAGCGAGTATTCGATGCCGGTGATTTTTGCTGGCAATCGCGACGCCGCAGCGTCGGTCGAGCGAGTCTTTCACGGCCGTGGCTTCGATCTCTCGGTGGTGGAGAATCTGCGGCCCACGCTGGAGCGCGAGAACCTCGGTCCGGCCCGCGACCGGATTCACGATGTGTTTCTCGAGCATGTCATGGCTCACGCCCCAGGCTACGACCGGCTGATGTCGTGGGCCGATGCTCCGATCATGCCCACTCCCGGCGCGGTTGGCGACATTCTGCAAACAATCGCTCGCGGCCGAGGAATCAACGCGGTGGGAGTCGACATCGGCGGGGCCACCACCGATGTCTTCAGCGTGTTCGATGGGGTGTTCAACCGTACCGTCAGCGCCAATCTGGGGATGAGCTACTCGATCAGCAATGTCTGTGCCGAGGCGACCATGGCCCGCGTGCTGCGCTGGGTGCATCTGGCCACCATGGACGAGCGCGAACTGCGCAACCGGGTCAAGAACAAGATGATCCGGCCGACCACCATTCCCCAGTCGCTGGAGGCGCTGGTCTTCGAGCAGGCGGTGGCCCGCGAGGCGCTTCGTCTGGCCTATGTGCAGCACAAGGAATTCGCCACCAGCCTCAAGGGTGTGCAGCAGCAGCGCACCGTCGGCGATGCCTTCAGCCAGCAGGAGTCGGGCAAGTCGCTGATCGACAACATGCGTCTCGATCTGCTGGTGGCTTCCGGCGGTGTCCTCAGCCACGCCCCGAACATGGAGCAGACCGCCATGATGCTGGTGGACGCCTTCGAACCCGAGGGCTTCACCGAACTGGCCAAGGATTCAATTTTCATGATGCCGCACCTTGGCGTACTGGCCAGTGTGCATCCCCGCGCCGCCATGGAAGTGTTCGAGCGCGACTGCCTCATCTATCTGGGTTCGTGCATCGCCGCCCGGGGACACGGTGTGGCGGGCAAACCGTGCTTTGCCTACGAGATCACCGGGCCGGGCATCAATGAGCGCGGGGCGCTGGCGGTGGGCGAGATGAGACTGATTCGCTTCGGCCTGAAGCACGACGGCACGGTAGATGTTGATGCCCGCGCCGAAGCGATCATCCGGCCAGAGAAAGGGTTTGATCTCGGCGCTGGCCCGGGCAAGCCGATCACTCGCCAAGTTCGCGGCGGCACAGTTGGAATCGTGCTCGATGCCCGGGGTCGGCCGCTGGCGCTTCCTGAAGACCGCAACATCTGCCGTGAGGCCATGGGCCGCTGGGTGAATTCACTGGGCCTCTACGCGACGGGGATCGCCTGAAATGGCTAAGGCATTCACACCCGGCTTGAAGGTGACGGCCAAAGCGACCTATCACGCTCGCCGCGTGCTGCCGATTCCGGGCGAGGTGCTGGTGAAGGCTGGCCAGCAGGTCACCGCTGGCGACAGCGTGGCGCGCACACTCCTTGAGGGCGATGCCACGCCAATGAAGGTGGCCAACCTGCTCGGCGCGCAGCCGGCCGAGCTCGCGGCGCTGATGCTCAAGCGGGTCGGCGACGTGGTGAAGACGGGCGATCTGATCGCCAAGAGCAAGGGCATCTTCGGCATGATGCGCACCGAAGTGAAGGCCGCTGCCGATGGCCGCATCGAGAGCATCTCCGACACCACCGGGCTGGTCTTGATCCGCGGCGCCAGTCAGCCGGTGGAAGTGAAGGCGTATGTGGCGGGCATCGTGCATGAGGTGATCCCCGAAGAAGGTGTGGTGGTGCAGAATGAGGTCGCTCTGGTGCAGGGCATCTTCGGCATCGGCGGTGAATCGTTCGGACCGCTGCGGGCGGTCTGTGCGAAACCAGATCAGCCCCTGGATGCGGCCCAGATCCCGGTCGATGCGCGCGGACAGGTGCTGGTGGGCGGAGCGCGGATGACGGCGGCCTCGATTCGCGCTGCCCAGAAGGCCGGGGCGGCGGCGGTGATCTCCGGTGGAATTGACGATCAGGATCTGAAGGAGCTGCTCGGCTACGACCTCGGCGTGGCCATCACCGGGACCGAGCGCATCGGGCTGACCTTGATCATTACCGAAGGCTTCGGCGACATCGCCATGGCGGCCCGGACATTCGAGTTGCTGCGCTTGCATGAGGGGAAGATCGCCAGCGTCAGCGGGGCCACCCAGATCAGGGCCGGTGTCATGCGGCCGGAGGTGGTGATTCCGCTGGGCAGTTCAGCGGGTCGCGATTCCAGCGGCAAGGTGGCGGGGGGCGCCACGGCGGGGCTACTGGAGATCGGCACCAGCGTGCGCGTGATCCGCGACCCGTACTTCGGACTGCTTGGTTCGGTGGCCGCCTTGCCGGAGCAGCCAGCGGTACTCGGCTCGGGATCAAAGGCTCGCGTCTTGGAAGTGAAACTCGACGACGGCCGCAGCGTCACGGTGCCGCGGGCGAATGTTGAACTGATTGAAGACTGACAGGCGAGCTTCGCGCTCGACTGCAGACAGCAAGTCCGACCAGCAGCCCGGGGTCGACCAGGTAATCCCACAGGTTGCTTGATTCCATCAACCCGCCTGCGAACGCCAGAACTGCGACAGCCATGAGGCAGATCCAGCGCGGGCCGATCCGATTTCGCAACATGAACACAATGACCAGTAGCGGAGACAGAAAGCCCAGCGGATGCCAGCCCACTGGATAGAGATCAATGAGCGGTTGCGACAGTACTAGTGGCGAATAGAGGGCCACGGGCAGCACGAAGCCCAGACCCAGCGCAACGCGCCGCGACGGGCGTTGCGGCAGCCGTCGCGGGGCCACTAGGTAGACGAGCAGCAGCAGCGTGGTCACAACCGCCGGATCGCCCCACACTGCACGGAGGTGCTCGGCGACACTGGGGCCGCCGATTGGCACCAGGATGGCGATCACGGCCACATTGAGCGGGATCAACATCACCCAGCCACGCCGCGCCGTCGGCCAGAGCGCACAGAGCAACGCCGCCACCAGCACTCCCTGCGAGAACAGCCCATAGGCCGCTGGCAGATTCATGGCGCGCTCGCCTCCGCCCATTCGCGGTCGAAAGTGCGCAGTCGGATGTGAGTGCGGTCAAGGGTGTACGAAAGATGAAACACCCCGCCGGGACCCAGTGCCAGGGCGGGATACGAGTACTCGCCAGCGCCAGACTCCACCACCCGCCCGGCCTGCCAAGACCCGCCGCCGTTGGCTGACAGAAACAACTGCAGCACGCCGCGGCCGCTCTGGAGTGGATTGGCGGCCATCAACAGCGCGCCATCATCAAGCCGCAGGAGCGCCACGCTGCTGTCTGGATTGGGAATGTCCAACGGCGTCAGGGAGTGCCATGAGCCACCGGCGTTCCCAGTGCTGGCGGCGAGCACCTGCCGTGGGCCACCCGATGGGGCACGCATCACCGCCAGCGCCCGCTGCTCATCGAGGGCCGCCACCGCCGGCTGGAGAGAGTCGCCAGCGCGATAGATCGGTACCGAGTCGAGCACCCGACCATCAGCAGACAATTGAACCCACCGGCTGCGCTTGTGTAGAAACTCGTGGTAGCAGGGCAGGCCGATTGAACCCTCAGCGAGTTGTAGGGGCGGAGTGCGCACCAGCGTGCTCAGGTTCAGAAGTGGCGAGAGAATCAGCCGTGATCCCCAGCTCCAGTCGCGGCCCAGATTGTGCGAGGTGAGGTGATTCACCGCGCTTCCCGACCACCCGCCGAGCGAAACGCTTACTACAAACAGGTGCAGTTGGCCGCTCGCATCTAGCCAGATCACCGGGTTGCCAAGCTTGCGGATGGCTCGGTGTGAAAGAGATTCGAGCTGGGTTCTCCTGAGCGCCGTCCAGCGCTCGGCATCACCCTCAGGATTCACCCGCGCCATCTCGATGGTCACATCAGCCGCCCCCTCGCGCGTTCCGGCGAACCAAGCCACCAGCACGCCACCATCGCGGAGGCCGACGATTGACGAGGCGTGAGCCGCTGGCACCTCCTGCGGAAGGTCGATGATGCGGCCTGAATCAAACATCTGCGGCGAACCAGTCGGCGAACCAACCACCACCAGAGTGGCCGGCATTCCCACGGCACCGCGCCACAACGCCACGGTCGCCGCGACTAGCAGTAGAAGGAATGCGCGTGTGGCAGCAGACATGGGCGGGCCCGCGCCCGGCGCGGACCAAGCGGACGATAGCATCGGCCTTGGGACGATCGTCCCGCGCGCGGATGGACCTGAGATTTCAGAGATTCATGGATCGCTGGGCGCTGATCGGCCCTTGTGCGATCCTCTCCGCCTGGCATGACTTTCTGTCGCGGGTCGGCATTGGCCGCTCGGTCCCCGGCCGTTCGCCCAAGCGCATCCTGGTCATCTTGCTGAGTGAGATGGGCAGTCTGGTGCTGGCTGAGCCGATGTTCCGCCGCCTGCGAGAGCGCCACGCCGATGCCGATCTCTACCTGATGTGCTTTGCGCGAAATCGCGCCCTGAGCGACCTTCTGAGACTCGTCCCCGAGGACCATGTCTTGGCGGTGCGCGACAGTTCGCTCGGCGCGCTGCTGGTGGACCTGCTGCGGGCTATCTGGCAGATGCGCTCCTTGCGCATGGACTGGGTGATCGATTGCGAGCTCTTCGCCCGAGTCAGCGCGGTGCTCAGCGGGGTGTCCGGCGCCCCAGGGCGGGCCGGGTTCCACCGGCACACTCAGGAAGGGCTCTACCGCGGTTCGTTCCTCACCGCGCCAGTGCCGTACAACCCGTACCGCCACATCTCGCACCAGTTCATCTCGCTGGCTGACGCGCTGGAGAGCAGCGCGATGCCGCGATCGAAGTTCGCTGCAGCACCGGTGGCGGCCACCTTCGAGCCGCCGGTGTGGAAACCAGATGCGGGCGAAGTCGAGCGCGAGACGGAACTCCTCGAGCAGGCTCATCCAACTCTGAATGGCAAACGGCTGGTGCTGGTCAATCCCAGCGGCGGACTGCTGGCTATTCGGGCTTGGCCCCTGGAGCACTACGCCGCCGTGGCGCGCGGTCTGCTGGATGACGGGTGCGCCGTGGGTGTAGTTGGTATGCGGGGCGATCACGCTCTGGGAGAAGAACTCCGGCGCCTCTGCGGCGGCCATGCCAACTGCGTGAATCTGGCCGGACACACCCGCTCGGTGCGGCACCTGATGGCGATCTTCCACCGCGCCAGCCTGCTGATCACCAACGATGGCGGTCCCGGTCACTTCGCGGCCATGACGCCGATGCCCACCATCACCTTCTTCGGCCCGGAATCTCCGGCGCTCTACGGCAGCTGGAGCCCGCGGGCCCACTCGTACTTCCTCGGCCTTCCCTGTTCGCCGTGTCTGAGCGCTTACAACCACCGCAACTCGCCCTGCGACGGTGACAATCAGTGCCTCAAGAAAATCCTCCCCGACGAAGTGCTCCAGCGCGCCCGGGGCATGATTCATGCCGCGGCGGTCGAGGCCTCGCGGTGAAGCGACTCGGTGGCGCGGCGGGCTCGGTGATTCGCTGGGCCTGGCACCAGCGGCGCCGGTTCATGAAGTTTGGCGTGGTTGGATTGAGCGGGCTGGCGGTGAATCAGGCCACGCTCTGGCT
>SYPI01000076.1 GCA_005804005.1 Planctomycetia bacterium | reverse complement strand
CGCTGCTCGGCAACCGACTCAACAGCCGGTCGAAGTGACCGCCGCCACGGCCCAGCCGGTTGCCCCAGGGATCGAACGCCAGCCCCGGGATCAGCGCCAGTTCAACCGACGCCGTGGAGCACTCCTCCGGCGCCAGCGGCGCTTCGACCCCACAGGCATCGGGCGCCAGTCCTTCCTCGAGGGAGCGGGCCCGGCGCAGGGAGATCGCCCCGTCAGCGGCCACCGCGGGCAGGCAGAGCAGTGTGCCGCGGCTCAACGCCGCGCGGCAGATCGGCCGCAGGTCCGGCTCGGTTGGCAGCGAAAGGAAGCAAAGCAGGCCGCGGGCGTGGCGCAGCAGCGGCGAGGCCTGCAGCGCCGCGCAGATCGCCTGGCCAGCCCGGTCGCGCTCTGCGGCCTCCAGCACACCGATGGCCTCCCGCAGCTGCGGGCGGAGAGCGCACTTCTGCTGGTGCGGGGTCACTTCCACGATTGCCCAGTCGCTGGGTGGGCTAGGCTATTCAAACTCGGCCTCAAGCGTGTCATCGCGAGGCCCGATATCACAGGAACACTGCCCATGTGCGGAATTGTTGCCTACATCGGAGTTCGTCAGGCGGCCCCCATCCTTCTGGAGGGGCTGAAGCGGCTGGAGTACCGCGGTTATGACTCGGCCGGCATCGCTGTGCTCGATGGCGCGCTGAATGTGGCGCGAACGGTTGGCCGGGTGAGCATCCTTGAAGAGCTGGTCGAAACGCGGGGCACATTCAACGGCTCGCTGGGGATCGCCCACACCCGTTGGGCTACCCACGGCGGCGTGGTGGAGCGCAACGCCCACCCGCATTTGGATGACAACACCATGGGCCACGGCATCGCCGTGATCCACAACGGCATCATTGAGAACTACGAGTCGATCAAGACTTGGCTGGTGGAGAAGGGGCACAGCTTTGCCAGCGAGACCGACACCGAAGTCCTCGCCCATCTCATCGGTGAGCTCTATCACGGCGATCTGGAAACCGCCGTGCAGGCGGCGTTGCGCGAGGTGACCGGTGCCTACGCCATCGCTGTCATCTGCGCCACGGAACCCAACACGCTGGTGGTGGCCCGCAAAGGTTCGCCGCTGCTGGTCGGCGTCGGCAAGGGCGAGTATGTGGTGGCCTCAGACGCCAGCGCCATCGTCAGCCACACCACACAGGCCTTCTCCCTGAGCGACTACACCGTCGCCAAGCTCACCCGCGAATCGTTCCGCACCACCACGCTCGACAATGTGCCGGTCACGCCGGAAGTGCGCGAACTGGAAGTCGATCTGGCGCAGATCGAATTGGGTTCGTTCCGGCACTACATGCTGAAGGAGATTCACGAGCAGCCGCGGGTGTTGCGCACCTGCCTGCAGGGGCGAGTTGACACGCGGACTGGCAGCATCACCCTTGGTGGCATCGGTGAACACGCCCGCACTCTGGCCAATGCCAAGCGAATCGTGATGGTCGGGCAGGGCACGGCGCTGCACGCCTGCATGGTCGGCTCGTACCTGATGGAAGAACTGGCCAAGGTGGTCACCGAGTACGACTACGCCAGCGAGTTCCGCTACCGCAATCCGATCGTCGATTTCGGCACGGCAGTCATTGCCGTCAGCCAGTCGGGCGAGACCGCCGACACTCTGGCCGCCCTGCAAGAGGGCAAACAGCGCGGGGCGCTGGCGCTGGGGGTGGTGAATGTGGTCGGTTCGACCATCTCCCGCGAGACCGACGCCGGGGTGTACCTGCGCGTTGGGCCGGAGATTGGCGTGGCCAGCACCAAGGCGTTCCTCGGGCAAGTGGCGGTGCTGGCGATGCTCTCGGTTTACATCGGTCGCCGCCGCTTCCTGTCACAGGAGTTCGTGCAGCAGTTCCTGCAGGAGATGGACGCCATCCCGGCCAAGATCGAACGAGTGCTCGAGGCCGAGGAGTCAATCCGCCAGTCCACCGCCCGATTCGTCGATCGCGAGAACTGGCTGTTCCTCGGCCGCGGGGTGAACTACCCGGTGGCTCTCGAGGGTGCCCTCGAGTGGAAGGACATCTCCTACATCCACGCCGAGGGCATGCCAGCGGCCGAGATGAAGCACGGACCGATCGCCCTGATCGACAAGGGCATGCCGGTGGTGTTCGTGGCCACCCGCAACAGTCAGTACGAGAAGGTCCTCAGCAACATCGAAGAAGTCCGGGCGCGTGGCGGTCATGTGATCGCCGTGGCCACCGAGGGCGACGATTACATCCGTACCAAGGCTGAGTCGGTCTTCTATGTCCCCGACGCGCCGGAGCTGCTGCAGCCGCTGCTCTCGGTGGTGCCGCTGCAGTTGCTGGCGTATCACGCCGCAGTCATGCGCGGCAAGGATGTCGACAAGCCGCGCAATCTGGCTAAGAGCGTGACAGTCGAGTGATCCCCAACGGTGGATTCTGCTAACCCGGAGCCGAGGTTGCGTCCGGCCCTAGCCGCTCGGGCATCACCAGCACTTCGGTCGAGAGCGCCGCGACCAGCAGCGAGAAGCCGAGCCAGGCGGGGATTACATCGAGGGAAATCGCTGCGGCGGTGAGCGCCGCCTGAATCGGAGCGGCCCCGGCGCCGATGGCGCCCAACATCAGCGAGCGCCCAGCGGGCCTCGTAGTCGAGAGCACGCTCCCCAGAAACCACCCTAGTGTGCGGCCGTCGCCGCTGATGATTGACAGGATGAGTGCGGGAATCAGCCACTCCAAGCCACCGAGCGGTACGGCACACACGGCCAACGCGGCCATGGCGGGTAGGGCGACGGTGTTGCCCAATCGGGCCAGCTGTCGGCTGGCCGGGTGAAGTTCGCTCCAGTGCCCAATGGCCACAAATGTCAGGGAGGTGATGACTATCCAACTCAGAGTCAGGGGGGAATCAAGGGTGATCTGTTCACTCAGTGCCAGCAGGAACACGGCGCCAGCCAGCAGCATCGCCAACCGCCCATCGCGCCAGATGATGCCCGCGGGGTCCGGTTCGAGCTTTGACAAGCGAGCACAGATGCGGCGGTGTGTGGACGAAAGGACTCCGCAACCGCAGCAGGTGGCGGCAATGGTGACCAGCGCTGGCGGGCTGTACAGGTTGCCAAGCCACCACCACCCGAACAGCATCGCGGCGGTTGCCGGCACTGCGGCCACGAACACCCGCATCGCCAGTGGACTGGCTGGGGTGCCGCGCGCCACCCGTCGGGGAGCCATGCCGACGAGCAGCAGGCTGGCCAGAACAGCAAGGGCCACATTGCGCGGCATCGCATCGCGCTGATGGGCAGTCGCAAGGACCGCGCGGGCCTCAGCGAGGCGAGCCAGTTCCTGCTTCGATTCCTGCGGATCGGACGGCGCGCCCGCCGCAGTCTCGGCCAATGTCCGGGCCGCCACCGCCCGCTGGGCCTGATCGAGTGCTGCCGTCTCAGCAACCGCGCCCCGAATGTGCTCCTCGTGCCAGATCGGCCAGACCGCGCCCGCGATCGCTGGCCCCAGCACCACGCCAGCGAGCAATCCACCCATGAGCCGTGCGCCGCGCGCGCCAGCCAGCGACATCAGCCAGCCGCCGAATACTCCGCTGGCGGCCACCGCGCCCACCCCGAGCAACATTGCCCCAACCGTGCTGGACGACTCAGTGGGAAGGTTCACCACCTCTACACTTACCACTTCATGCGCCACCACAATGCCACAGTTGCCTTCGCTTCGGGCCTGTTCGCCGCCGTTACCCTGGCCGGGCCGGTCAATCAGGATCAACCGCACGATCTGGCGGCGGCCCTGAAGTTGATTCCCCCCGACGCCGTAGCCTTCGCCGCCATTTCCGATTTGCAACGCGCCAACTCCGAGGTGGCCGGGTTGATTGCGGCGATGGATCTGCCGGAGTCGGTGCTGGCCGGCAAGCCAACTGATCAACTGAAAGCTCTGCTGGGCGTGGCGGGGCACTTCGATGACGCGGGCGCACTGGTTGTCTGGATGCAGATGCGCGAAGGGCTTCCCGTGGGAGTGCTAGCCATTCCCACCGATGACTCGGCCGCCTTTATCGCGGCCAACCTGCTGCCTTTCGTCAGCGAAGACGGCCCGGCCGCACCAGAAGGCGCGCTGGGGTTTCACGGCACGCCGGTATTCGCGCGCGCCGCGGAGAAGCACGCCCTAGTCTCGACCGACCGCTCGCTAGTCGACTCGTATGAACCGGGAGCTGGACTGGCCGCCAGCCTTACCGCGCGCATCGGCGCTGCCGGTGTCAAGGCGCTTGAGCGCGGTGAGTTCTGCGCCTGGTCCGATGGTGCGGCGCTGGCACAGGTTCGCGGTGGAGAGGGAGCCGATGGGGCGGTGTCCGTCATGGGGGTCGATCTGAGCCGATCGCCGCGTTCGCTCACCCTGTCGGCGTCGTTGCAGGGGGCCGATCTGCAAGCCCCAGCGGACCCTTGGGCCAGTGATCTGGCTGTGGCGATCGATGTCGAGCCACTGGGAGTGTGCGCCCGGACATTCATCAAGCCCGCCGAGGGCAGCGCACTTTCCAAACTGGCCGCCGCCACAAGTGGAACGAGACCCGCTTCATTCAGCGACCTTCCCGCGCAGCGCGCCTACTTCGCGCTGGCCTTCAACCCGCCCACTGGCGGTTCGATTGCCGACGCCATTCCCGAAGGCGTGCCACTGCCACCAGCAGTCCTAGCCTGGATCACCGGCGCTGGTGAACTGGTCACGCAGGTGCAACTGGCCGCCTATCCGAGCAAACTGGGAATCCTGGCTGGCGGATTCCTCAACGACAGCGCCATGGTGATGCT
>SYPI01000075.1 GCA_005804005.1 Planctomycetia bacterium | reverse complement strand
GCGCACCATTTCTAGGTGCGACCGCGGCGCGAATCCCCGCTGGGCCTTGAACCCCTTGGCCGGATCAAATCCCGGCGGATTCCAGTAGCGGATAGCCACATTGTCGGCGGCCGACGCTCCCTTAGGCACATCACCAGCCGGTGGCTGAGGCACCGTCAGTAGGACGCTGTTGAACTCGGGTTCGACCGCCGCCAGTTCCACTTCCAGTACGCCGATGCGCTCCTTGAGCGCGGTGGGCCGAGCCTCGAGCGCCGCCAACTCCTTCTCGATTGCCTCGCGGGCCTCAGGCGCTGCCGCCTTCAACTGACCGCGCAGCTTGCCCATGGCCGGGCCAGTCTCTTTGCCGAGTTTGTTCTGCTCCGCCCGCACCGACTCCAGTTCCGTCAGGATGCGGCGCCGGGCAGCGTCCAGGGTCTCAAGGCGCTCGAAGTCAACGGTCATGCCCTTGTCGCGGGCGCCATCGCGAAACCGCGCCGGCGACTCGCGATAGGCCTTGAGGTCGATCATGCTTGGAATGTACCGGCGCTGCCCGTGGCGGTCGGACTAGACGCCGCGGTCGCGATATGTCGGCGGCGCCGCCCAGCGCAATTTGGTCAGCAAGGTGTTCCAGTACTCGCGCTTGGGGTTGCCAATCAGCCGCAGGGCGCGAGGGTGCCGCCGCACCTCCAGACAGTCGCCTGGGCGCAATTCAGCTTCCGGGGCACCGTCCAGCAGCAGTGTCGTTCCATCGTTCACCCGCTTCATCATGAACTCGACCCGGGTTGCCGCCGACACCACGATCGGCCGGAACGCCAGTGAGTGGGCCGCATTCGGGGTAATCACGATCGCCTCATGATCCGGGTGAACAATTGGCCCACCAGCGCTGGCGTTGTAGGCGGTCGAACCGACCGGAGTGCAGGCAATCACCCCGTCGCCAGAGATGTCCGGACCGACCTTGCCGTCGAAGTGCACCGAGAGCTGCATCATGCGGAACGGACGCCCGGTGACGACGGCCGCTTCATTCACCGCCGCGCCCTCGAGGCGGGTGCGGCCGTCCGCGCCGCGCACACTCACACAGAGCGCCATGCGCGGCCGAACCAACGGCGCCGTGCCGAACACCTCTGCACCCTGCACGCCAAGTTCTTCGATATCAAACTCCGCCAGGAATCCGAGGCGGCCGTTGTTCACGCCGACGATCGGCACATCGCGCTCCAGCGCCAGCAGACACTGTCGCAGCAGAGTGCCGTCGCCGCCGATGGCCACAATCAGGTCAATCGCCGCGTCACCGGGCAACCCAGAGGAATCTCCCCCGGCCTCCATGGCCACCTCGGCGTGGGCGCCAACCACGGCGCGAACTGTGTGCAGCGCAGCGGCTGCCCCCGGCTGATCCCGGTCGGCGAAGATGGCTACGCGGCGGCGCATCAGGCCACCAGACCTTTGGTCAGCCGCATGAATGCCGTCTCCAGATCCAGCTTCTCCGGCTGGATGCGCGCCACCCGAAATCCCTGCGCGATCAAACGGCTGGGCAGTTCACTGACACTCACCGCGGCGTTGTCCTCGACGGTCACATCAATTCGCACCAGCCCATCCTCGCGGGCCATGTTCACCTTGGAAACTCCGCGGACTTTGGCCAACAGTTGTGCGGCCTCCTCCGGTCGTTCGTCCACCACGATGTGCACCACGGTGCCAACCCGAGCCCGCTTCAGAATGTCGCCCATCGGCCCGGCGTAGAGCAGTTTGCCCTGTTCGATGATCGCCAGATCGGTGCACAGTTCGGCTAGCTCGAACAGGATGTGCGAGGAGATGATTATGGTCTTGCCGAGGCGTCGCAGTTCCTTGAGGAGTTCGCGCATCTCAATGCGCGCCCGCGGATCGAGTCCGGATGAGGGCTCATCGAGCAGCAGCACCTTTGGGTCGTGCAGCAGCACGCGAGCCACACTCAGGCGCTGCTGCATTCCGCGGGAGAGCCCGTTCACATCGGTCAGGGCCTTGTGGCCTAGGTCGGTCAGTTCCAGCACCTCGCTGACCACCCGATCGCGCGCCTTGCCACTGATTCCGTAGCAGGCGGCGAAGAAGTCGAGGTATTCACGCACCAGCATGTCTTCGTAGGCGCCCAGAAAGTCAGGGACATAGCCAATCAACGGCCTGATGAGGTGGTTCTGGTAGCCGACCACCTTGCCATCAATGCGCGCTTCGCCCCAGGTCGGCTTGAGCAGGGTGGCAAGGATTTTTATGGTGGTGGTCTTGCCAGCGCCGTTGGGCCCGATGAAGCCAAGACACGCCCCGGCATCGATCGACAGATTGAGATTGTCCAGCGCGGTGAGTTCCCCGTACTTCCGCGTCAGATTGACCGTTTCAATCATGGCCATGGCTAGTTCAGGGTACTTGGGCTGTGGCTGGAACTGACTGCGGCGGCGTGTCCAGTGGCAGGATCACGCGCACCATGATCAGGCCAGACGACTCGACCGGTGCACCATCGACTTCGACCGGCACTGGGATACTGGCGTTAGGCAGGAACCCAGTGATGATCAGGCAGGGGGTCGTAAGCCACGGCGAGATGTCCAGACTGCGCCCGAGTTCGCGCTCGATGCGCGCGCTGGGGGGCGGCGCCTTGGGGTCGGAGACATACACCGGCGGCTGGAGCATCTGATAGATCGACAGCATCTCTAATGAGTCGCGCTGGAACTCGGAATTCATCACCCGATGCACCCCAAACCCGAAGTCGGTGGCAACCATGGTGTCGAAGTACCGGCTGCGCAGGCCGTAGCTCAGATCTCCCGCGGCATTGAGAAACGGCGCCTCTGGTCCGCCGGGGTAGAGCTGCTCGGCGAGCTCTAGGGGCGTGTTCGGCTCCCACGCCCCCAGCCGCGCCATCCTTCCGGCATTGGGCAACAGGTCGCTGGGAGAAATCAATCCGTCCGCTGGCGACACCATTCGCCGCGCGGGCGATCGCAGGGGGGAGACGTGAATGAAGTTCACATCCTGCAGCGGCGCACTCAACCTATGGGTGACCACCCCACTCAGGAACATGCGTTGGGTTGTTCCCAGCACCACTGTCTGGATCAACGGGCGCTCCGGATCACGCGCCCCCGGCAGCGCGCTGGACAGTTGCGAATCCTCGCCCTGCCAACGGGCCTCGAACAATGCCGCCGTGGCCCGCGATGGGACCTTCAGCGCGGCCGAGTCATCAACCAGAACCCGCACCTGTCCCGGATCTGGAAATGACTCCGGCAGCGCACCCGGAGGGGCCCAACTGGCCAGCAGGTCGCGGTCGCTGGCAGCAGCGAGCTTCACCTCCGCCGTGCCGTAGCCGTGTAGCGCCGCGGTGAACCAACTGGTGGCGCGCAGAGGACCGGTGCCACCAATCTGGTCGAGCACGGTCAGGTGCTGCACCGTGCTGGCACCCAGTCGCGACACGCTTCCAACTACCCACGCGCCGATTCCAAATGCCAGCGCCACTGCGCTGAAGATCACCCAGCCCAGTCGCACTCGGCCGAGCTTGGCCAGCACCAACGCCGCCACTGGTCCAGCTAGCGCCCAATACACCAGAAAGAACAGAAACGCGCCGAGCACACCGACCACCGCCTGCGCGCCCATGCCAATGCTGAAATTCACCAGATCGCCTTTGCCGATCAACCCGGTAGTCGCCTCGCTGGCCAGCAGATTGTCTTGGGCAACTTGCTGGTACTGCAGTTGGCTGGGGGCATCGGCTCGACGGCCGAGGAAGCGATTCCAGAAGATGTCAGCCTGCGGCAGCCCGGTGCGATCCAGATTGCGCCGGAACAGGGAATCGGCATCGATCCCCACGATGCTCAGCCGCCCGAAGCCAACACTTCGCGTGATCCCCACTACTGATGCGTCGAGCGAATCGGCCCGCGGCAGCAGGTTGCCGGTGCGTGGGTCGCGCGGACAAGGCAGCGCCAGCGAAGGCGCCCACTCGCGATCCAGCCGGGCCGGATCAAAGCGCTGGATCCGGACCCGCGCCACTTGATTGAGCAGTGTGTCCGTCTTGCTCAGAATGCTCAGCAGTTCGCTCACCCGTACACCCTCGAGGCGCTCCGGAGCCACGCTGGGGAGCAAGTCGGAGAGCGGATTAGCCGAAGCACCCGACAGGCCCCACGGGTCTCCAGTCTCCGGCAGAACGATGACCATGTTGCCGCCAGCCTCCAGCCATTGCCGCAGGGCGCGCGCCGACTCGCCGGTCAACTCGCTCGGGTTGGCAGGTCCCCACACGATCGACTCCACGGAACTCAATCCCTCCCAGCGATCGGGTATGTCCGCCGGATCCACTCCCCAGATGATGCGCGTGATCTCGTTCATGGAAGGGATGACCCGCGAACCGGCCGGGACGCTTTCGAAGGCATCCAGCCCCATGCGGCCATCACCAACCACGGCCATCAGTCCTTCGCGAGTCTGGACAGGTATCCCGACATCCTCGGCGCTGCCTGGTGAAACACGCGCCGCAATAATCTCGCGCTGCCGCTGGCCATCCTCGATGGCGTACACATGAACCGAGAAGACGGCATCGGAGAGTTGTGTGGCGTCCAGTTCCGGAGGCAGGTGCGGGTACAGCCAGACCTCGCCGATCTGCCCCGGATCAAGCACCACGATGCGCCCGAATTGAGCGGTGTCGCCGTCACCCGAAAGGACATCGATGCACACCTCAGCTGTCACCGGCTCATCAAGGCCAGCGTCAATCCCCAGCCGCACTGCCGCCCAGTCGCCCGGACGGAAGTGGCTGCCGATGCCGAACTGCCGCAGGGTGATTCCCTGAGCCCCGGCTGACGCGGCGAGGACCAGTGTGGCCACGGTCACCACCACCCGCCTCAACCGGGCGAACACTCCAACGGGAAGCGGCAGCGTGCGCATCGCCTCTACTAACTCCGCAGCGCGCCGATCTGCGACAGGATTGCCGCATGACAGCGCGCAGCGTTTTCGAAGCAGCGCATCTCGAACTTCTCGTTGGGTGAGTGCACCGCGTCGTCATCGAGGCCGAACCCGACCAGGATTGAATCGATGCCCAGATGCCGCTGGATCGCGCCGACCGCGGGGATGCTCCCCCCCGAGCCGATGATCAGCGTTTCGCGTCCCATGATTCCCTGCATGGCCTTGGCCGCGGCCCGCAGCCATGGCGAATCATCGCTCACTTGGATGGCCGGTGAGGCACCTTGATCGATGAACTCCGCGCGGCAACCGCTCGGGAGCCGTTGGAGCACGAACTGTTTCAGGCTGGCCACCACTCTGGCCGGGTCCTGGCCCGGCACCAGCCGACAACTGATCTTCGCCCCGGCGTGCGCGCCGATGACCGTCTTGGAACCCGGCCCGGTGTAGCCGCCGTAAATGCCGTTCACCTC
>SYPI01000074.1 GCA_005804005.1 Planctomycetia bacterium | reverse complement strand
GTGCGCGAACGATGCCTCGCGAACCTGCAGGAGGCGCTGGCCATCGCGGGTCAGCCACTGGCCCTTCAGAATCAGTTGCACGCCTTCGGGCTGCAGAACAGTGGGCAGGGCCACCGACAGTCCCAGCGGAATGCTCAGTTGCGGACTGACCGACACCGCCGTCTGGCCGTTGCCGTCCTGCGTCACTGCAGTCATCGCCGCGACCAACTCCACTTCACGACCATCGGCTGGCAGGTTGGCCAGCGCCATCGGATCAAGCTGCGCCGCGCCGCCGGCGGCGGTCTGCACCAGTGCCGCGTTGATCGCCGCCATCATTTCTGTGCCGCCACCGCCGCGCTGGCCATCAACAAAGGCTTGCGCTGCGGCGATGTTCTCTGGAGTACCGGTGCGGCACTGCTCCCACAGGATGTGCGTGTCACCGGAGAAGGTGATCAAGTTGAATGTGTCTTGGGCGCGCAGAGCGCCGATTGCCTTGGACATCACTTCCTTCGCCTTCTCGATCGGAAAGCCGCTCATAGAACCGGAAGTGTCGAGCACGAAGATCACCTCGCGAGCGCGGACATCTTTGGCTTCCATGCGCGCTGGCGGAGAGAGCACCAGCGTGAAGTAGCCGTCGGTGTCGACCCAGGTGGAGGCGTCATCGGTGGAACCCCAATCCTCGCGCTTGACCATCATGGCTGGGCCAGACATGAAGAACGGCGTGGCGTGGGTGAAGAATCCTTCGGCGATTGCATCGCCAGCCACCCGCCAGTTGAGGACGAAGTCGCGGTTGGGGATTTCGCTGCCCGAAGCGAGTTTCACCGCGCGACGCGCTGGTGAACCCGCGGCGTAACCCGGCTCCTCAATGATGTGGTGCAATTCACTGTCGACGCCCAGAATGGCCGCGCCGCCGGTGTTGATGCGCACCTCGATCGAGATATCGTGGCCCGCGCGAGTTGGCGGCGGCACTGGCATTGGGGTGATGCGCGCGGCGTCGGGCACCTGATTGGTGCCGGGGGCGAAGCCGGTTCCCGGGTCGTTGGCGACGGCGGTGGGAATGAAGAACCAGCGCCCGTTGATCTGCCCGGTGCCGTCGGCGTAGAGCGCACCGGTTTCCTTGCTGCCGTTGGCGTATGCGGCGGTGAAAGCGCTGCGAACTTCCTCGGGGGTAGCGCCAGGGCGCTGCATCCACTCAGTTCCGGGCGGGGCGATTGCCACCGCTCCAGCAAGCCAACTCGAGAGTTGGGCGGCGGTCGGCGCGGTGGATGGCGCGTCGGCCCCGACTTCGATGGCCGCTGGCCCCAGCAGGCAGATGCCCGGCCGCCCGGACAGCCCGGTGGGCAGCGAGCCCGGAGATGCCGCATTTCCCGGGATGTAGCGCGGTCCAACAACGGTTGGGAAGTCGAACGAGAACACGCCGTCGCGCGACTGCAGTGTTTCCACATAGCCGATCTCAACGATGACCGTCGCCCCCGGTTCGATGTTGGCCACCGACTGGGTGAAGATGTTTGGGCGCTCCTGTTCGAGCAGACTGGCCACATATCCCGACTCGCGGGCCGCTTCGTACATCTGCCGCGCCAGCGTGCGCGCCTTCACTTCGCCCTGCACCACCCGGTCGCCCTCGGGAGTGCGCACGGTCATGGTCATGCGATCCACGGCGGCGCGGTGGGAAAGCGGAAAGGTGTAGACCGCTTCTACTTTCTGGGTGTATGTGTTGGTGTAGGTCTGGGTGACGGCCACCCGGGAGAACGGCCCGCTGACATCGGCCACCACATCGGTGTGGGCCAGCGGGCACGGACCGAGCAAGTCGCCGCGGGGAGTGAAGGCGTCAAGCCTCCCGCCATCGGGCACCATTACTGTGTCGCAGGCCCCAGCTTGGCTGGGAGGCAGGCTGAGTAGCACCATGCCGCCAATCACAAACAGCATCAACACTGCGGCCGCCGTCAGGCGCTGCCGCAGGCCGATTCGCCCGGCGATCGGCCGGTGCGCCGCCGGGCCCGAGCGCTGAGCGATCGCATTCATGAGTCGCGCCCTTCCGGATAGTGCCTGAGCGCGGTTGGCCTCGTGCCACTGGCGCAACTGGGCATCAAGTTCATCGGGCGGCGGGGGGGTTTCATCGAAGTTCTGATTCATGGCAGAGCTACCTCCTTCATGCGCAGAGCCAGGCTGCCCCGCGCGCGGGCGAGAAGTTTGTAGAACCCGGCGCGACCCAGTCCGAGGGCGAGCTGCGCCGCGGCGACCGGATCGTGCTCGAGGTAATAGATGTGGACGGCGAGTCGCTCGTCGTCATCAAGGGTGTTGAGTGCGTCGTCTAGTCGGCGCAGGTCTTCGGCCTTCGCCGCGGCGACTGATGAGTCAGCTGTTGGGCTTTCGGCGGTGGCTTGAGTCATGGCCGCCCCCTCATGAATGGCCTGTCGCCTCCGGCTGCGGGCCAGTTCACTGCGCACGAAGCGGCTAATGGCGTACAGCCACGGCCGGAATCCGCGGCAGTCGGAAAGTTGGTTGAGTTTCTGGAGGGCACGGATGAAGGTCTCCTGCAGGGCGTCGTCTGGGTCGCCCCGACCGTTCAGCTCCTTGCGGCAGATCGCCAAGACGACCGGAGCGTGGCGGACGAAAAGTCGTCCGAACGCTTCCGAGTCGCCTTGCCTGTGCCGAGCCAGGTCGAGGCAATCCTCGTTCACTGACTTGTCCATGGCCGGCGGAGTGTTCATGTCTCCATGATTCTCCATAAACTTATCGCGCGTGATGTGGCCGAGATCGAGTAATATCGCCTCACGATCTCGTTAGTTATCGATTTATAAGCTATCTGTGCCGAACACGCACGATCGTGCTGGCAACACTACACATCCTAGCCTACTGCGCGATTGGATGCCAAATCGTCTTGATATTGACCGCTGCACTAAAAGTTACCGGGCTTCGGAACCGTTCCTCGGTGAAATCGGCTGACGGGTCAATGATCGAGACCCGCTTGAGGTTTTCAGCCACACCCGCAGCGAGGAGGCTGGCGGTGTCGACCTCGACAGCAGCAACGATTGCGTCGATCTCCCGGTGGGAAGCGATGTGGGGCGCGAGTTCGGCCTCCACCCCGGAGAGCACATTGATGACGCCGGGGGGAATGTCGGCAGTGGCGCTGGTCTCCGCAAGGAGCAGCGCGGGAATCGGCTCAGATTCGGGCGCCAAGAGGACAACCGAATTGCCCGCCGCAAGCGCTGGGAGAATCATGGCGAGTGAACCAAGCATGGGGGCGTCAGAGGGGCCGATCGCCATGACCACGCCTACCGGCTCCGGGGCGCTGAAGTTGTAGTAGTCACCGTTGACGCAGTTGCGGTTTCCCAGCACCGAGTCCAGTTTGTCGCACCATCCGGCGAAGGACACCACCATCTCCACCGCCGCGGCAACCTCGCGTTCCGCCGAGCCGCGGCCGCGCCTGCCGGTCTGGCGCAACGCCGCCACGAACTCCTCGGTGCGCCCTTCGATCATCTCCGCCAGGCGATAGAGGATCTGCCCGCGCAGGTAGCCCGAGGCCGCCGCCCACTTGGGCTGCGCCCCGTGCGCCGCCTCGACCGCATCGCGTAGATCTTTGCGGCTGCCTTGGCACAAGTGAGCAACCACGCGACCCGATCCATCCTGGAAGGCGATTGAGCGCCCGCTCTCCGTGCGGGGGAATGCGCCGCCGATGAACAACTTCCACGTCTTGGTTACCGCAACTCTGTCTGCCATGCGCTCAGGGTACTTCGCCCGGAGCAGCAACAATCGCTATTGCAGGTACGCCAGCAGTCCGGCGCGGCCACCCTCACGACCGAATCCTGACTCCTTCCAACCCCCGAAAGGACTGGCGGCGTCGAACTCGTTGAAGGTGTTGCACCAGACCACGCCCGCCTTCAGCTGCCGAGCCATCCACAACGCCTTGGAACCCTTCTGCGTCCACACTCCGGCAGAGAGGCCATAGTTGGTGTTGTTGGCGCGCTCGACTGCCTCTTCGGCCGTGCGGAAGCTCATGGTGCAGACCACCGGGCCGAAGATTTCCTCGCGGGCAATCGTGGCTGCTGGCTGCACCCCGGTGAACAGAGTTGGCCGACACCAGTAGCCGCGCGATGGCAGCGGACAGTTGGTGTCGAAGCGCTTGGCGGCTTCGCTGGCGCCGATCTCCAGATAGCGCTGGATTGTCTCCAACTGCCGCTTGCTATTGATCGCCCCGACATCGGTGTTCTTGTCCAGCGGGTCACCCAAACGCAGGTTTTTCATGCGTCGCTTGAGTTTCTCCACCACTTCCTCCAGCACGCTCTCCTCTATCAGCACGCGACTGCCGGCGCAGCACACCTCGCCCTGATTGAAGAAAATCCCGGCCACCACACCCTCGACCGCTTGATCAATCGCCGCGTCGGCAAAGATGATGTTGGGACTCTTGCCGCCCAGCTCCAGCGTCAGTCGCTTGCGAGTCGGGGCGCAGGCCGCGGCGATGCGCTTGCCCACTTCGGTTGAGCCAGTGAAGGCGACCTTATCGACATCGGCGTGTTCCGTCAGCGCCCGACCTGTTTCGCCATCACCGGTGATGATGTTCACCACTCCCGGCGGCAATTCAACTTCCTGCAGAATCTCGGCCAGGCGCAGGGCGGTCAGCGAGGTCGTCTCGGCCGGCTTCAAGACAACCGTGTTGCCACAGGCGATGGCCGGAGCGATCTTCCAGGCGGCCATGAGCAGGGGGAAGTTCCACGGGATCACCTGCGCGCACACCCCCAGCGGCTCGGGGCTACGACCGGGGAACGCCCAGGCCAACTTGTCGCACCAGCCGGCGTGATGAAAGAAGTGCTGGGCCACCAGCGGCAGATCGACATCGCGGCTCTCGCGGATCGGCTTGCCGCAATCGACGGTTTCCAACACCGCCAATTCGCGGGCGCGCTCTTGAATGCGCCGAGCGATGCGGAACAGATACCCGGCGCGTTCCTGCGCTCGGCAGCGCGACCAACGCTTGAAGGCCTTCCGTGCCGCGACCACTGCCCCATCCACATCCGCGCCGCTCCCGTTGGCCAGGCGCGAGAGTGTTTCCTCGGTGGCCGGATTGATCGACTCGAAGTGTTCGCCCGATTGCGGGGCCACGAATCGACCGTTGATGAAGTGGCCGTACTCAGGGGCGATCTCCACCTTCATCGTTTCCGGTGCGGGGCTGTAATCCCAGGAGATGGTCGTGCCGTCGGTCAAAATTGGACCTTCAATCTAAGGGCGAATGCCACCGCGTTCTCGTGCGTGTTGGCTGGATCGTTCGGCTGGTTG
>SYPI01000073.1 GCA_005804005.1 Planctomycetia bacterium | reverse complement strand
GATCGATGACCTTGATGCCGGTCTGAAGGATTTCAGTTTTGGGATTCAGTTCGACGAACTTGGGGGCCTCCCGGTGAATCGGCTCGTACTCGGTCGCCTCACAAGCCCCGCGCTCATCGACCGGCTGGCCGAGCAGATTGAACACCCGGCCGAGCACCTGCTCACCAACCGGCACCTTCACCGGCGTACCGGTGTCGAGGCACGGATCGCCGCGCTTGATGCCGTCGGTCGAGGCCAGCGCCACGCAGCGCACCTGCCCGCCGCCGAGGTGCTTGGCAACCTCGCCAACCAGCCGCTGCCTTTCACCCCGGAAGACGAAGTCGACATGCACGGCGTTGTAGATGTCCGGCAGCGTTTCCTCGGGAAACTGGGCGTCGAATGTCGAACCGATGACCTGAGAAATCGTGCCTTGCGTGGCCATGTCTGCTCCTGAATGGGGGGCGGGGAGGATACTCCCCAAGTTCACGCCCGTCCACGCCGGGCAGGCTTGATTTCGCCTACTCGGGCCGACTGGTGGCCGGGCGGCGCAACAGCGCGGGCAGCGCACTGCGCCGAATCTCGCGCTGGATCGCGCGGACCGCGTCGGGAGTTCCATCGCACGCTTCGATCTGGCCCAGGACACTACCGGCGTGAGCGATCGCTGGGCCCGCAGCACCCGCGCCACCGCGCTGGACTAAGGCGCCCTTCTCCAGCAGGGCGGGAATATGCAGGAACTGCTTCACGCGGGCGAAGGCGTGGCGATTGTCGGGGTCCAGATCGTTGATCGTCTCCAGCGCGTACGCCATGGCGCGGCGGCACTGCTCCGCGGCCGCGCTGGGGCCGATGAAACTCGGTGCGGCTGGTGGCTCGGGGATTGGTTCAGGCGCCACTGCCTCCACCTCGCGCGTCGGCGGCTCGACCAGTGTGATGGATGTTGTAGCCGGGGCTGGCTGGGCATCGGTGGCGACCGGAGTGTTCTGAATCAACGGCGGCGGGGTCGGCGAGTCTTCATTACAACCAGCGGCAACCGATCCGCCGAGCAGAGCCAGCAACAGTGCCGCGGTGCGGGCCGGCAATCGGGTTCGCAGCGCCACGACTGCATGGTGCGAGTGGACTTCGACCGCCGGGCAGGCGGCAGGAACCAACACACTGGAGCCGCTCTGGAAGTGAGCATGCCCGGTTCCACCGCTAATCGAGCCTTCCCCCGTCAGAATCAGCCAGTGCTCTGGAAGTGCGCCGGTGTTCCAGTTCTGGGTTGCGCCGGCCTCCAACTGGATGCGGTCAACAGTGAAGTGTTGTGTCTCAACAATGCCCGCCGGATCCTGAGCCGACTTCCGGGCGACCTCCAGCGCGCCAATCGTGCAGCACTGAAGGGCTTCTTCAACATGCAGCGGTCGCCCGGAGCCGCTCCGGCCCCAGTCATAGAGGCGAAAGGTGGTGTCGCTGGGAGTCTGAACTTCGGCCACGAACAGCCCCGCTCCGAGCGCATGGCAGGTGCCGCTGGGCAGCCAGAATGTGTCGCCGACATTGGCTGGCAACTCCTCTAGGTCGGCCAGCAGGCGGCAGGTTTCCGGCGGTGCTGCGAAATCACTGCGGGCATTAGTTGCAAAGGACGCCGCAGTGACTCCCGCCTTGGTGCCAGCCAAAATGCGCGCGTTTGGCCGGGCGGCGAGCACATGCCAGACCTCCGACTTGGTGTAGCACCCGGGATGCGCGTCGGCGTACTCGGCGTCTGGATGAACCTGCACCGAGAGATCCCGGTGAGCGTCGAGCACCTTGACCAACAGTGGCAGGCCACCGTGCGGGGCCGGTTCGGCGCGGCCCATGAGTTCCTCGGTGTGATTGCGGCGCAGGTGCTCGATGGTCATGCCCGCGCACGGCCCGCTGGCGACAAGAGACTGCCCATCGCGAATCTCCGCAGGCAGGTCGGCCAGCAGCCAAGCCTCGCCGACCGGCGTCCGCCGCGGCACCGAGTCCAATCCCAGCCATGGCTCAATCGCCTGACCTCCCCAGACCCGCTCTTTCAGTATTGGCGCCAATCGCATTGGCGCAGTCGGCGCCTGGTTCATCGCCCGCGCAGGTTACCCGGCGACATGTGACTGGCTTGTGATCACAGGTTCATGCCGGTGATCCGTGCCTCGAACACCAGTTTGCCATCAAGAATTCCCTGGGTGGCGCTGATGAAGCGGCGACGGTTCAACTCAATAGCCTTGGCAACAATGAAGAACTTCGACCCCGGCGGGACCTGGCCACGGAAAACCACCTCTTCGCATCTTGTGAACCCCAGGAACCCGGTGGCCCGGCCCGAGTAGGTGTGTATGAAGCTGCACAGTTGGGCGGCAGCTTCGATCATCAGCACCCCAGGGAAAATCGGCCGCCCCGGAATGTGCCCCGGGACCCAGAACTCGTCCGGGCGGGTCAGTTTGACCCCAACCCCGCTGGTGATGTCATCATTGAGCCAGATCACCCGGTCGAGGTGCCGCATGTCACCAGTCTGCCGCAGGTGCTGGTCGAGTACTTCCTGGCTGACCACCGCGCCATCGAGGTCGATCGAGCTAAGATCCAGCAGAAACTCAGCAGCCAACAGTGGGTTCCATTGTGGAAGGGTAGGATAACATGCGCCAACAGATCGTCAGGGAACGGATTTAGCGTCGGATTCTGTGCGGTTTTGGGCGTCGAAGCCGATGGTTCGAGTGTCCCATGGAACAGAACTGCTGTGGGATTCACCCAAGGACAAGGAGCACTGCATGATTCGGGACTGCTACGCGAAGCTTCAGAAGGTCGTGGCCGATGCTGCTGAGGATGTGGAAAAGGCCGCCGGTGGCAACCAAGCGGCGGGAACGCGCGCCCGCAAGGCGATGCAGGATGTGAAGGACGCCGCGCAGGAACTGCGCGAGGCAGTCCTCAAGGCCCGCGAACAGCCAAAGCCCTAACCGGACAGGCCGGACTTAACCACGCGCAGGCAATCCCGGAACGCCGGGTGCTTGGCGTTGCCCATCAGTTCGTAGATCGCCGATGTCATCCCGGTGGCGATACTGCCGGCGCGCTCCATGCGCGTCAGGGCCCCACTGAACTGGTCCGGCTGACTGCAATCGATGGCATCGGTGCAATGAAATGTCTGGGTGCCGCGCTGGCAGAAGTCGAGGGCCGTTTGCAGCACGCAAACATGCCCTTCGATGCCGCAGAGGATCACATTGGTACGCCCGTGGGCGGCGAGCCACGATTCCACCTCGGCGGTCGCGGCGCTGAACTGGGTCTTTTCGAAGATCGGTCCAGTCTGAAGCAGTTCAGCGCGCAGCGGCTCGACGGTCGGCCCAAGCGAACCAGGTGACTGTTCGGTAGCGGCGACGGGCAGTTTCAGGATTGAGGCGACCTGAGCGAGCGCGCGGATTCGCCTCAGGGTGCGATCCCACTGGGGCAGGGTTGGCTTGAGCCGCTCCTGCATGTCAATGACCAGCAGAGCGGTGTCTGCGACGGAGAGTCGGGGCTGCGCCATGGCTAGACCCGAAGGTCAGCGCCAGCGGCGACGCGCGAGCGATATCGCTCGCGGATCGGTTCGACGCAATTGGAAATGAAGGCGTCCACCTGCTGCGCCGCCAATCCGATGTGCCGATCAGGCGCGAGCACTCCTTGCAGATCGATGCCCCGGAATGATGGCTCCTGAGTCAGTCGCTCCAGCAGATCGTTGGGCTTGCCGTGCTCCTTCACGGCACGCGCCGCTTCCTGGCTGTGGGCGCGAATCACCTCGTGGACATCCTGCCGATCGGCGCCCCGCGCTACGGCCGCCAAGAGCAGTTCCTCGGTTGCTAGGAAGGGCATTTCGGCGGCGAGTCGCTCGGCAATGCGCCGTGGGTAGACGATCAATCCGGCGGTCACATTGGCCATCACATCCAGCGCGCCATCCAGCGCCAGGAACGACTCGGCCAGCGAAAGACGCCGATTGCTGCTGTCGTCGAGAGTCCGTTCCAACCACTGGGTCGAGGCCGTGGCCAGGGCGTTGGCAGGCAGGCTCATCACGAACCGCGCCAGTCCGCAGGCCCGTTCGCAGCGCATCGGATTGCGCTTGTACGGCATGGCGCTGGATCCGATCTGTGAGCGCTCGGCCGGTTCTTCGACTTCCTGCAGGTGGGCCAGCAGGCGAATGTCGGTGGCGCACTTGTGAATCGCCGCCGCGGCCGTCGCCAGTGAGGAGAGGATCTGAGCATCGACGGTGCGCGGGTATGTCTGGCCGACGGCGCCCCACACCGCATCAGCGTCCCAGCCCAAGCGGGTCACGAAGTTCCGCTCCAGAGCGGAGACCTTGGCGGCGTCGCCGCCGAACAACGCCAGGAAACTGGCTTGCGTGCCGGTGGCTCCCTTGAGCCCGCGCAGCCTGAGCGCGGCACAACGCCCCTCGAGTTCTTCGAGGGCGATCACGAAATCCTGGCACCACATGGCAGTGCGCTTTCCTACGGTGGTCGGTTGCGCGCTCTGGAAGTGAGTGAATCCGAGGGTCGGCAGCGCCCGGTGCGTCTGAGCGAATGAGCCCAGTTGATCGATGATCCGGGCGAGTTTGGTGGCGAGCAGTTCCAGCCCCTCGCGCATGATGAGTGTGTCGGCGTTGCAGACCACATCCTGACTGGTCGCCCCCAAGTGAATGATCGGCCGGGCCGCCGGGGCGGCATCTCCCAGGGTGTGCACATGAGCCATCACATCGTGGCGCAAGCGCAGCTCGTGTCGTTCGGCGGCAGCGAAGTCGATGTCCTGGAGGTGAGCGCGGATCTCTTCCACCTGTCGGCCCGAGACCGGCAGTCCCAGTTCATGCTGCGATTCGGCCAGCGCCAGCCAGATGCGCCGCCAAGTGTGCACGCGGTGGAACGGGCTCCACAACCGCAGCATCTGGGCGCTGGCGTTGCGCGCTTCAAGTGGAGACCGGTAGGTGAGGTTCGGGTCGCTCATTGTGAGATGCGGTTCTCCGTGCCCTGGCGCAATCGGGAGATGTTGCCTCGATGCATATAGATGACCAGCGCGGCCAGAGCAAGTGTCAGGGCCAGCGTGGGCCACGCCGATTCAATAGTGGCATGGTTGATGAGAGTTCGGCCGGTCACCGCCACCGGCAGGGCCAATGAGGCGAGGATGGAAGCCAGCGACACATATCGGCTGGCCTTGGCAACGATGATCCACAGTGCCAACGCCACCAACACCGGCAGTGTCATCAGCGGCCACATGGCCAGTAGAGCGCCGCAGGCGGTGGCCACCCCTTTGCCGCCGCGAAAGCCGGTCCACGGACAGAAGACATGACCCAGTATCGCGGCGGCGGCGACGGCCAGCCAAAGCGCCTGCTCACTCGGTGAGAGAGCGTCGGCTGCCACACCGAGCAGCCCGGCAATCGAGCCAACCAGCGCCACCGGTGCCGCACCTTTGGCTGCATCGAGGGCAAAGCACAGGATCCCCCAAGAGCGGCCCAGCACCCGACCCACATTCGTTGCGCCCACATTTCCCGAACCATGCGCCCGGATGTTCACCCCGCGCGAGCGGGCAATCAGGACCCCGAATGGAATGCTCCCACTGGCGAAGGCACCCGCGCAGGCCAGCATCCAGTCTCCGGATTGCATGCGACGATTCTAGGGAAGCTGCGCGCTCATCGCCCGAGCAGGTCGCGGCAGGCGACCAGCACATCGCCGACGGTGATCCGGTCCATCATGCACCAGCGTTGATGGTGATCGGCCACTAGGGGTTCCGGGAGGAACGGAGCGGCCAGCACATGGCGTTCGCGCGTGGCGTGGAGCGTGGTCCAGCGGTGGTCAGTCGGTCCAAACAGCGTGACGGTCGGTGTTCCAAGGGCCGCGCCGATGTGGCGGGTGCCGGTGTCGTTGGTCACCAGCAGCGCGGCGCGGGTGAGCACGGCCTT
>SYPI01000072.1 GCA_005804005.1 Planctomycetia bacterium | reverse complement strand
GCTCGCCCGGAGTAGCAGTTGAGCACCTGATAGCGGCAGAGGTCGATGGGGTGATCGGTGCAGAGGTCGGTATAGATGCGCTTGTCGAACTTGCCGTATGACGAGCCGCCCATGTTGAGCGCCTCGTAGCCGCCATTGAGTTCCGGCAACTTCTGTTTGATGATGTCGGCCTGAATGGTGACCCCGAGGTGATTGGCCTGCCCGGTCAGATCGGCCGAAACATGGAAGTCCTTGCTGCCGGTCTTGAAGGCGTTGTTGCGCAGATAGCACCACAGCACCGTCGCCATACCCCGCTCATGGGCGTAGGCGAAGGCGCTAGCCACTTCGCTGATCTGCCGCCCTGACTCCTCGCTGCCGAAATAGATGGTGGCGCCGATGGCTGCCGCGCCCAAATTCCAGGCCTCATCGATAGTGCCGAAGAGGATCTGATCGAACTTGTTGGGCACGGTCAACAACTCGTTGTGATTGACCTTGACGATGAACGGAATGCGGTGGGCATACTTGCGCGACACCGTGCCTAGCACGCCGAAAGTGGTGGCCACGGCGTTGCAGCCGCCCTCAATGGCCAACTTCACGATGTTCTCGCCATCGAAGTAAGCCGGGTTCTTGGCGAACGACGCCCCAGCGGAGTGCTCGATCCCCTGATCGACTGGCAGAATCGACATGTAGCCGGTGTTGGCCAATCGCCCGTGGCCGTGCATGGCCTGCAGATTGCGCAGCACCTGCGGATTGCGGTCGCTGCCGCACCAGGTGCGCTCGAGGAAGTCCGGCCCAGGCAGGTGCAGCAGTTTGCGGTCGACCTTGGCCTTGAACGAGAGCAGTGACTCGGCTTCAGAGCCTAGGTATCCAGCGGTGGTGCCGTTCACGGTCGCGGTCGGGCTCATTTGGGGGCTCCCTCTTGTGTTCCGAATGTACACCGCTGTGGCGGTGGATGGTTCATCTAGTGCTCTCGACCCAACCGCCAGCGATCACTCGATCGCCGTCGTAGCAGACCGCCGCCTGACCGGGAGCAACCGCCCCGGTGGGCTGGGCAAACTCCACACTGATGCCGGGCTTTCCGTCGGCTCCGGCGCAACCGCGAATCCGCGCGCTGGCCGTCGCACCGTGGGCCCGCACCTGCACCTGGCAATCCAGCCATTCGCGGGAGGCATCGGTCAGCCACGCGGCTTCGGCCAACTGGCAGCTGCTCGTGACCAAATCCTCTCGTCTGCCAAGGGTGACGCAGTTGGTGGCGGCGTCTTTGTTCAGCACATACAGCGGTACGCCGATGGCCGTGGCCACGCCAACTCCGCGACGCTGTCCGACAGTGAATCGCTGATGACCGTCGTGTTCGCCCAGATCCGCGCCGCCGGAGTCGCGAACCCGCCCGGCGCGCATCGCCCCGGGGGCGCGCTGCTGGATGAATTCGGTGTGGTCTCCATCGGGCACAAAGCAGATGTCCTGTGAATCCGGCTTGGTGGCCACCGGCAGGCCGAGTTTAGAAGCCAGCGAGCGCACCTCATCTTTTCGCAGGTGGCCGATGGGCAGGAGCATCGACGCCAGTCGGGCGTGGGCGGCACCGAAGAGCACATACGACTGGTCCTTGGCGGTGTCCGCGGCGCGGTGGAGTTGCGGGTGGCCTGCCGCGCTGTGCTCGATCTTGGCATAGTGCCCGGTGGCAATCGCCTCCGCACCGATCGACTCGGCGAACTCAGCCAGCCGCCCAAACTTCAGCCAGTCGTTGCAGCGGATGCAGGGGTTTGGCGTGCGACCAGCGTTGTACTCCTCAACGAAGTAATCCATCACCCGGCCGAATTCCTCCTTGAAGTTCAGCGAGTAGAACGGCACCCCCAGTTTCGCTGCCACCCGCCGGGCGTCCTCGGCGTCATCGATGCTGCAGCAGCCGCGATGGCGAATTCGGGTGCTAGCGCCGACTTCCTCGCCGACACTGCCTAGGCGCATGAAGCAGCCGATCACCTCCCAGCCGTCTTGCGCCAGCAGCGCCGCAGCGACCGAGGAATCCACCCCGCCGCTCATGGCCACCAGCACTTTGCGCCGCTGCATGGAGCCAGTTTAGGCCTCCGGCGCGGGGATTCGCGGTGTAGGTTGCACCGGTGTTGATCTACGCCGGCATTGACGAAGCGGGCTACGGGCCGTTGCTGGGTCCGTTGTGCATCGCCGCGACTGTCTGGGAAGTCGACTCCACGGCGGCCAACACCGACGCCCCCGACCTCTGGGCGCTGTTACGGGCGGCAGTGTGCAAGCGGCCGACCGATCGCAAGTCCCGCGTGGCCATCGCCGACAGCAAGAAGTTGAAACCCCCGAAGGAAGAGGATGGCGCTCTCGACCAACAGTTGCGCCACTTCGAACGCAGTGTGCTGGCCTGCCTGCAGGCCGCCTCGCCCACACTGTCACTGGCTACTGACTCCGATCTGCTCGCCCACCTCGGCGCTGCGCCGCCGGCGGGGACGCCGTGGTACGAGGGCAGTTCACCGATCCCCTGCTGCCACGATGCCGCCGCAGTGCGCATCGCCGCCAACATGCTCACCCAGGCAATGTCGGCCAAGTCGGTGCGGCTCAACGCGTGCCGTTGCATCGCCATCGACGCCGCTGAACTCAACTCGGCCCACCAGCAGGTCGGCAACAAGGCGGCCATTTCCGGGCACGCGGTGTGGACGCTGATCTGCTCG
>SYPI01000071.1 GCA_005804005.1 Planctomycetia bacterium | reverse complement strand
GTCTTCCTGCCGGTTCTCGGGGCGGCGATCGCGGTCCGTTGCGGCTGGCTTCGGCCGGGGGACGGCTGGGATTGGCTCGGTTCGACCACAGCCATCGGCACGCTCAGCGTGGCCTGCGTTGTGGAGATTGTGGCGGCGCACTTTCCGGCGGTGGATCACTTTCTGGATGTCATCGCCGCGCCACTGGCTACTGCGGCGGGCACGCTGCTGATGGGGGTGGAGATCGCCAGCCAGTTCGGGGTGAGCGCCGCCGATCCGCTTGAACATGTGACCGGCACTCCCGGCCTCTCGCCGCTGGTGCTATGGACCTGCGCACTGGTTGCCGGCGGGGGCGTGGCACTAACCACCCACGCTGCTACAGCTACGGGACGGGTCGGGTCGTTGCTGTCTACCGCCGGCTTGGCCAATCCGATCTACGCGCTAGGCGAGACGGTCGGAGCGCTGGGCGCCACAGTAACAGCGATCGCCGCGCCAGCATGCTGCGCGGCGATCGCCTTGCCCATCGCCGCACTCTTGGCGGCGGTGGTGATCATCAGATTGCGGAAGCGGCGCTCGGCGACTTTGGGCTAGGGGTGGGCGTTGCCTCGGCCGACGAAGCCGGGGTTAGCGGTGAACATCGCCTTCGCCGAGTCAGGGTCTGTGTAATCCTTCAACAGCGCTTCGGTACGCGGCCCAAGGGGGATAGCAAAGGCCACCGACGCCACGATCTCCTGATGCAGCGCATTGACCAATTCGACATGGATGTAGACCTTGTCGATCGACACTGAGTAGGAACTGAGCAGGAATGCTCCGGCATTGAACTCCGAGGCCAACTCCGACACATCCCGGCTGAGCAGGAGCTGTCCGTTGCCAGGGCCTCGCGGGCTGATCCGGAACTGACCGCCCACGTCCATCTTGATGACCTTGTTACGCCAGTGTTGCGTGAGGGCCGTGGCCAGGGACTCGCTGATGACCCGACCGAAGTTGGTGGTCTGGTTGAAGTCGTTCAGGTCGACTGTGGTGGCGTATAGCACTGGCTTCTGTGAGTCGAATGCGTCCGCCTCCTGGATCACCGGCCGGGCCGTTGCCAGCAGGTGACCGATGGCGTTGTAGCAGGTCTCGATGTAGTCGGCGTCGAAACACGGCTGCTGGGTGCACTGTGACTCGACCACGGGAATCAGCGTCGGCGCCCGCCGGCCAGCCGGCGTGTTCCAATCCGCTGCGCTCGGAATCCCGCGTTCCCAAGAGGGGCCGTTGGCGCGATTCCAAGTATCACAGCCGACCAGTAGTAGCAGAACACTGCAGATAGGCAAAGTTCTCATTGGGTTCCCTTTCTCAGTTCTGTCACTTGGACGAATCAGAGGACTTCACTCCCACCACGCGACCAGCAACGCTGTTGTTGCGCTCAAACACCTCGTCGTCGCGGTTCCATTCGCGCTCTTCCCCTTGGCGCTCCAGGGCGGTCTTGAAGTAGACGAGCTCCCACTCGCGCTGACGGAGACGGTCAGCCTGCATGTGTTCACGCGCATCCGCGTAGAGATCGTCGTAGTTCTCGCGGAACCGAGTAACGATTCGCTCCCACGCCGCGCGGGAGATGGAGCACCGGATCCAGCACTTATACGACTCCCACTCGTCACGGCCTTCTGCAAAGGGGCGGCCAGCGGCATCGTGACCCTCGTGAACCCACCAACGCTCGAAGTAAGTCTCCTCTTCTGCCAACTCGGCCAGAGCTGCTGGAATGACGGAATCAACCGCCACCTCGCTCATATTGACATCCCACCAGCCGCGGTACTGCGGCACATCCACGAATTCGGTAGTCCGGTTCAACTCGTTCATCTTGTCGATCAAGTTGACCGCTTCAACGACTGAGTCATGGATGTTCCACAGGTGGACTCCCTTACACGACGCGCAGCCGCCGGGTACGGCAGTCTGCTCGGATGCGGCGCCGCCGGCACTGGCGCAAGCAGCCGATGTATTGCTGCAGTCACGGCAGTTCGCGGTGCTAGGCCACACGGCGGCCGTGGAGTACATGCACGGCGTGTTGCAAGGCTTCTCGATCGGCGAACGAAGTGCAGGCAGCCGCGTGCCGCAGGTGGTGCACTGCCCGGAATCGGTGTTCACCGCCAGCCGATTGGCGGAGGTGCCGTAGTTGCGCGGCATCAGACGCTGCCGGACCTCGTCCTGAACGTCCGTGCGGGCGCTCTGGATGGCATCGCGCTCATCCATGACCGTGTAGCCGGTGCGCCCGTCTGGAGTCTCGGCATCACATGGTCCAGTCAAGGGCCTATCTGGCGTGTGACTGCGGCCGACGAAATAGATGCGTTCTTCGGAAGGCCCGCCTGGAACAACGCCAGCCACCCAATCAGGTGCCGCCCGGGTGGACACCTTGTCCTCCTCGATGGCACCCTGCGTGTTCATTCTCCAGTTTGACCCGCAGGCCGCTAGGAACAGTGAAATAGTTGCGGACGCGGTTGCCACCAAGACAACGCGACGTGCGTAACCGCCCAAGAAGATCTTCGACCTTTTGAAACTCCCAGAACTACCCTACGGAATGAAACTGGACAGACTCAAAGCGCAGACTAGATCAATCTATTCCCCCGGTCAACCATCTGTCCGAATAGGTCCGCCGCAGTGGCCCCGGGTTGTTCATGAGAGAGACCCCAACGAGCACCAAATCCCGGGACACTCCGAAGCGGGCGAAGGGGCTCGAACCCTCGACATTCAGCTTGGAAGGCTGATGCTCTACCACTGAGCGACGCCCGCATGGCCGTCACTCGGGTGAGGGCCGGCGCGAAGCGGGACTCTACCATGACCCGATGCGAAACTCGGCCATCGGATTGGTGTCCATCGTGCTCCTTCTCTGCACCACACCGGCCTCAGCCTCCCCTGGCGACGCCACCGTTGAGCGCGGCGACCTGCAACTGCGCCTCTCCTCCAGCGGGCGCGTGGAGAGCGTCCAGCGCCAGCGTCTGGACTGGAAGCCAGAAGCGTTCAGCGGCGAAGTAACCATCGGCGAACTGGTTCGCGGCCCCGGGTCTATCCGGGCGGGCGAACTGATCATGCGGCTGGTCGCCGAAGACCTCGAGCGCGAACTAGCCGAAGCCCGCCGCACTCTGGCAGCGGCAATCTCTCGCAACGATCTTTCCCAGCGCGAACGCGAGCTGGAATTGGCCGATCAGGCCCTGAGACTCGACCACTCCACGGTCGGCAATGAGCTGGCGGCGCGCACCCTGCAGCGCTGGAACGACTCTGAGAGCAACCGCGCCCTAGAGATGAATCAACTCTCCACCCAGGCTTCCACCGACCGGCTGGTCGACGAGCGCGAGGAGTTGTCGCAGTTGGAGAAGCTCTACTCCGGCGCCACTCTCGACAGTCAGACCAAGGACATCGTCCTCGATCGCGCCCGACGATCCCTAAAGCGCAGTGAGCGCTACAACGCTTACGCCCTAGCCGATCACGACTACTACATCGCCCTGCTGCACTCCGACCGGGAGCGCGATGTCCGCGACGCGGCGCGAACGGCAGCGCTGAATCTGGCCCACCTGAAGATCCGGCAGGAAATCGGGGCGATCCGCCACCAGTTGGCGGCGGCCGATACAGCTCACAGCCTGGAAGAGTCGACGCGGCGGGTGGCCAAACTGGAGACCGATCGCGCCGCGCTGGAGGTGAAGGCGCCATTCAACGGAGTGTTGGGAGTGTCGGCGCGCCAGAGTGGCGAATCGGTCCAACGCGGCACCAATCTGGCTGAGGTGGCCGACCCAACCCGACTGCGGGTGCGTTGTTCTCTGCCAGCGGAGTCGCTGCGAGTCGCCAAAGAGGGCTCTGAGGTCGAGGTGAACTTCACCGCCCTGCCGGACTGCTCCACAATCGGGCGCATCTCACAGTTGGCGGTCATCGGTTCCCCCGAGGGAGATGCCACGACCTTCCCCGCCGTGATCGACCTCCCGCTCGGCGGCCACCTCCCTCCGGTTGGCATGGACACGCGCATCGTGGTTCGCGGCACCTTGCGCGACGTGCTGCTGGTGCCTTCCAAGTCGATCACCACCGGGCCCGACGGGGCAAAGGTGGTGCGCCGCAAGCACGGTGACTCAATCGAGGTGGTCACCGTTCGCACCGGCGCCACTGACGGGGTCCGGACGGAAATCGTTGAGGGGTTGACCCCCGGCGACACGATTGAGGTTTCCGATGGTTGATCCGCTTGGCTCCATCTTGGTTGCGGCGCTGATCTGCTGCGCGCCAGCCGACGATGGATCCATTCCGGCGGTGCCCGCGCGCTCAACGGCCGAATGCATGAGCGCCGGACTCCAGTGGCTGCTGACTCACCAGCAGGCCGATGGTTCCTATGGCACATTCGAGTCATCGCGGGTGGGCGAAGTCTGGCTCGACACCCTCGCCAGTCACCGCGCCTTCCGGGTGGCTACTACCGCGCTGTGCGTCATGGCGCTGATTGAGCCAGCTCGCACCAACGAGGCGGCCGCTGTGGCGCTCGATCGGGCTGTTCATTGGTCGCTGGCTGAGCTACCGGTAGGCAAGGCGACCGGCGGCACGTTCTACGACACTTGGGCGCATACGTATCTGATTGACATGGGCGTGCGGCTGCTCCGGGAGCCACGGCTGGAGGGCCGCCACGAAGCGTTGCGCGCCCTGACAGTCCGCGAGATCGAGTTGGCCATGAATCGCCAGGCGGCCGACGGCGGCTGGGGCTACTACGACTTCCACGGCACATTCGAGCGCGCTTCGGGCATGCAGACCACCAGCTTCAACACTGGGGCGATGGCGCTGGCTCTGATGGCGGCCCGCGACGCGGGCTTCTCGGTGCCGCCGGAGCGCCTCGGCACCGCGCTGGAGCGCCTGCGCAAGTTCCGCCTTCCCGACGGCGCATTCATTTACGGCACTTACGCCGACCTGCGACCGATCACCGGGTTCAATCGTCCCAACGGCGCAAGTGGCCGCCTGCAGGTGTGCCAGTTGGCGCTGTGGCAAGGACGCATTGCCGATGTCGATCAACCCAAGCTGCTCGAAGGGCTGATTCATCTGCGCGACCGTCACCACTACATCGAGATCGGGCGCGGCCGCCCCATCCCCCACGAAGCCTTCTATAGCAACAGCGGCTACTACTACTTCTTCGGTCACTACTACGCCTCGCGGGTGATCGGTTCGCTGGAATCAGCCGAGCAGCGCGCGGCGCTCGGCGCCTGGCTGGATGACCTGCTGCGCCGGGTCCAGAACGACGATGGCTCGTGGTTCGACTACCCGCTCTACGGTTACGGCCACGCCTACGCCACCGGTTATTCCATGCTGGCAATGCAGGAGTTGCGGCGCATCGCCGCCGCTGATGCCGCTGCCGCGGCTCAGGTCGAGGCACCGGCGCGGAGCGAAGCCAAGTCGTCCCAGAATCCCGGGTAACTCTTGGAGACGCAGCCGGGGTTGGCGATGGTGATTCCCGGCCGGGCCAGGCCGAGCACCGCGAAACTCATGGCCACGCGGTGATCATTGTGGGTCTCTATCTCGACCGCCCGACCATGGGCGGTGCTGGGGTCGATCTCGATTGAACTGTCGGTGGTCTGCACCGTGCAGCCGAGCTTGCGCAATTCTTCGGCTAGCGCCACGATGCGGTTGGACTCTTTCACCCGCAGCGTCTGCAGGCCGCGGATCCGAGTCACTCCGCGCGCCGCAGCGGCCACCGCCGCCACGCACAGTGCGCCGTCGGGCCAGCGCGAGCCATCGAGGTCGACGCCGCGCAATGTGCCGGTGCCCTCAACGCAGGTGCCGCCGGGAACAGTGATGTCGTTGGCGC
>SYPI01000070.1 GCA_005804005.1 Planctomycetia bacterium | reverse complement strand
AGTATGGAGGGCGACATCGCCGACCTGCCAGCCATGCGGCGGCTGTGTGACGAGTTTGGTGCCCTCTTGGTGGTGGACGATTCGCACGGCACTGGGGTGATGGGCGCCACCGGTCGCGGCACGCACGAGCACTGGGGGATGCCAGCATCGAGCATCGACTACATCACCGGAACCCTGGGCAAGGCACTCGGTGGGGCGGCTGGTGGGTTTGTGACCGGCAGTCGCACCGGCATCGAGTTGCTTTTGCAGCGTGGGCGGCCGACTCTGTTTTCCAATGCCCTGCCAGCCACGGTGGCCTGCAGCGCCGAGAAGGCTGTGGAAGTGCTCATGCGCGAGCCAGAGCGGGTGGCGCGGCTGCGCGCCAATGTTGAGGCGGCGCGCGCGGGGATTCGGGAAGCCGGATTCACGGTGCTCGAGAGCACCACGGCTATCTGTCCGATCATTGTTGGTGAGACTGCGAGGGCGATCGCCATGTCCAAGCGGCTGCTGCAATTGGGGGTGTTTGTGATTGGCTTCGGGTTCCCGGTGGTACCCGAGGGTCACGCCAGATTGCGGGTGCAGCTGAGCGCGGCGCACGGGGCGGAGCACATCGCGGCGCTGGTGAGCGCCTTGCGAAAACTCAGAGCCGAGTGCTGAGCCGCCACTGCTCGAACATCAACGCGGGCCAGAGCGCTGCCGAGTGGTCGTGCGTTTCGGCAAGGTGTTGTTCCCAAAGTCTTCGGTAGGGGGCTGGCTCCAGGTAGCCACCTGCGCACAGCGCCGACTCCGACAGCAGAGACTCGGCCCACGGCCGCCAGAGCCCCCGCAGCCAATCGGCGATTGGCAGGGCGAATCCGGTCTTGCTGCGGGTGATGGTTGCCGAGGGGACATGGCCGACGAGGACCCGGCGCAGCAGGCGCTTGCCGGAGGTTCCATTGGAGTGAAAGTAGCCCGGCAGCCGCAGGCAATACTCGACTAATCGGTGATCGAGCAAGGCCGGTCGCGCCTCCAGTGAGGCAGCCATCGTGCCGCGGTCGACTTTGGTCAGGCAGTCATCAATCAGATAGCCGTTCAGGTCGGTGCGCATGGCGCTGCGCACCGCGTCAGGGTCGGGGACAGCTTGCGCGATCCACGGCGAGGTGAGGGGGCTGACACCGCGAGCCAGTCGCTCGCCATCGAAGGGTGAGAGCATGGCGGCGTGGAGTTCGAGTGCATTGCAGGCGCGAAGGGCGCGAACCAACTTGGGCCGGGACCGGGCCAAGGCGGCTGCCCCGGCAGAGATTCCGAGCAGGCGCATCAACTTCGTGCCGCCCCGCCGCAGTTCACTACCGCCAAACAGGGCAGCGATCGCCCGGTGCCGGCGGTACCCGCCGAAGATCTCATCGCCGCCGTCGCCGGTTAGGACGCACTTCACTTGGCCCTGCACGGCCCGCGAGAGCGCCAGAGTGGCCAGCAGCGAAGAATCGCCGAAGGGTTCGCCGGCGAGCGTTGCCACCGACTCGAGGCTCATCTGCAGCGACTCGGGCGACACAACGCACTCGCTGTGACTGGTCCCCAACGCGCGGGCGGTCGCGGCGGCTGCGGTCGACTCGTCCAACTTGGCTCCTGGCAGCCGCACGGTGAAGGTGCGCAGTGCTCCCCGCGAGGCGCGCATGGCCGCTTCCGCAACGGCGGCCGAGTCGAGCCCGCCAGAGAGAAAGACGCCGACTTCGACTTCTGCGGCCATCGCCTCAGCCACCGCTTGATCAATGAGGCCCCGTACTGCTGCCAAGGTTTCACGAATCTCGGGGGGCTTGGCGAAAACATCGCTCGCCTCGGGGGCAGTCCAGTAGCGGCGCGCGGTAGGTTCGGCCTCGGTGTCGAGGGTGAACGAGAGGATGGTCGCCGGGGGAACCCGCTCGACACCCGCCATGATGGTCTGGTTGCCACCGACTACGCCGAACCGCAGCAATTCATCAAGGGCTTCGTGGTTGATGGATCGACTGACTCCATCGAGTCTTGGCAGGCCGCCCAATTCGCTGGCGAAGGTCACTACACCCGATCGCCGACTCCACAACAGAGGCTTGACTCCGAAGTGGTCGCGGACCAAATGCAACTCCCGCCTCGAAGTATCGACCAGCGCGAAGGCGAACTGCCCGCGGGCCATGCGCACGGCCGGCTGCAATCCGCAGGATTCGATAGCCAGCAGCAGTGATTCGGTATCCGAACTGCCACGCGGTTCGGGCGCACCGCGCGCTCGCCCCGCCGCAGCCAACTCGCGGGCGTTGTAGATCTCGCCGTTGTAGGCAATGACGAAGCGCCCGCTGGCTGAGTGCATGGGCTGCTTGCCGCAGTGGCCCAAGCCGACGATCTCCAGACGGGCGTGGGCCAGCCCGACATGCAGCGCCGGATCGAACCAGATGCCGTGATCATCCGGGCCGCGGTGGCGCAGGGCGCGGGCGGTGGCTTCAAGGCACCCCGTCGGATCTCCCACGAGCCCGGATCGGTCGAGAAATCCTCCCAGTCCGCACATGCGATGAGGCTAGTGCACCGTGAGCGTGGGCCGGGAAGTGCCCAGTGCGATCACCGATATCTGGGCGGCGATGCTGCGGCAGATGCCATCCAGCGAGGCCCCCAGCGCCGCGTCGCTCCACATATCCAGCGGTCGGCCGGAGTCCAGCGCTCGGCGTATTCCGGTGGTGATGGGCAACTCGCCTAGGAACGGCAGGCCCATTTCGGCGGCCATCGTCTGGGCGCCGCCACGGCCAAAGAGGTCATAGGTCTTGCAATCGTCGCCCACGAAGTACGACATGTTCTCGACCACGCCGACGATTTCCACGGACAACTTCTGGAACATGCGCACCGCGCGGCGGGCATCGTCCTGCGCCACCCGCTGCGGAGTGCAGACGATCACCGCGCCGCTCAAGGGCAGCATCTGCGAGAGGGTGAGAGGAATATCCCCGGTCCCCGGTGGCAGGTCGACCACCAGATAATCAAGCGTTCCCCATTCCGTCTGCCCGGCGATCTGCTTGAACGCTGACTGCAGCATCGGCCCGCGCCAGATCACCGCCTTCTCGGGATCGACCAACCCGCCGATCGACATGGTTCTTACTCCATGCACTTCATATGGAATGAATGTCCCCGGGCCCAGCGCCGCTTCACGGTCGTGCAGTCCAAGCATGGTTGGCATGCTCGGGCCGTAGATGTCGCCGTCGAGGAGGCCGACCTTCGCCCCCATGCGCGCCAGACCCAGCGCCAGTCCCACGGCGACGGTGCTCTTGCCCACCCCACCCTTGCCAGCGCCCACGGCGATTACATGAGCAACTTGCGCCAGAGCTCCCGGCCGCTCGGCGCCTGAGGCGGCCCGAACTCGCGCGGAGAACTCCACCTCTACCGGCACCGCAGTGGCACCGCTCAGGCGGCGAACCGCACTGATGATGTCGTTGCGGATCTTGTCCTTCATCGGGCAGGCCGGAGTGGTCAGTTCCACATGGATGCGGGCGGTCTCACCCGCCCACGCCGCTGACTTGACCATGCCCAGCGAAACCAGATCCTTCCCGAGGTCGGGGTCGGGGACCGTTCGCAGGGCAGTCATTAGGTCCGCATCGGTGAGGGTCATCTGCCCAATCGTAGGGGGAGGATTTCTGTCCCGTGGAACGGGGAATCGGCGAAGTATCCTCAACAACTGCCGCAAGGCTCCAAGGAGACTTACATGTTCAATCGACTCACCATTCCAGTGTTGTGCTTCGTCGCAGTGTTGGCGCCAGCGGCGCTGGCCGACGACACCATGAAGACGCCCCCCGATGGCGACGATCAGATGCAGAAGGCGCCGCCAGCCGATGGCGATTCGGCCTCCCCGCCCAAGCGCGGCAAGGGTGGCGATCGCGGCGCCCTTAAGGGACCCAAGGTGCCCGATGGTGCCCTCGAAGGCGATGGCAAGTTTGGCGACCGCATGAAGGGTGGCCGTGGCGCTGGCGGGCCGATGAATGCCATGGCCCAGGGCCGCATCATGCGCGAGGCGTTGAAGTCGGTGCAGGCTGACATCTCGCCCGAGAACTGGACCAAGATCGAAGCGTCGGTCAAGGGGTTCGAGGAGTCGATGCAAACTTGGAAGACCGAACACGCCGATGACATCAAGGCGCTCGAGGAGCAGTTCAAGGCGGCCCGCGAGGGCGGCACCAAGCCGACTCCCGAGCTGGTCCAGAAGATGGATGAGTTGCGCGCCACCGCGCCGAGTCTTGACAAGGTGCAGAAGGAAGTCTTCGCACTGATGAGCTCCGAGACCAAGACCAAGTTCGAAGCCAAGGTCGCTGAGATGCGCAAGGGCATGAACGAGCGCGGCAGGGCTCGGCCCGACGGCAAGGACGGCGCGGGCGCCAAGGGTGGCGACCGTAAGCCCGCCGATGCCAAGTCCCCACCGAAGCAGGCCCCCTCGGGTGTCCCGTTTCAGTTCGATGATGACAAGACTGCTCCGCCAGCCAAGAACCCGGCCTGAGGCGCAGTTCAACCCGGTTCAACACGCGGGCCAGCCTTCGGGCTGGCCCGCTTTGCTTGATTCATCCCCTCGCGATGCGGAAGTCAGCCGCCGCCAAAAACCTGCACATCGTCGTACTCGGCAACCACCTTCGGATCGCCGTAGGTTCCGGTGACTATGTTGAGGACCGGCACGGTGTCCGTTCCCGGGCCGTCCTTGCGAGCATAGAAGATGCCATCCGGGCCAGCGCTCATAACGGCGTAACGGCCGCGAGCGGTGCCGGTAGTGCAGGGAATGGTCTTCACTCCCAGCGAAGGGTTGCGCAGGATCTGCCCAAGAGTTCGATCGGGAGCATTGAGCCCCAGCGTCGAGTCGGAGTCGGCGCCGGTGAGTCCATTGGCAACATTCAGGATGCTCTCAGTCAATTGGTTGCGGGAGAAATCGCCCAGCGATGTGCTCTGCAGGTACGGCGCCCCCTGAGTCCGGGTGAACTGTGGCAACACCGTGGCGCTAGGAATGCCGACCAGCGGCCCGGAGGAGCGCATCGAACGCAGATAGATGATCGGCTGGCCCCAGGCATCCTTTAGGTCCGGCAGGGTGGCGGTCTCACCGACCTGTCCAAGCACCGCGCCGAGCTCCGCTGGCTTGGGGGTATAGAAGGTCGGGTACTGCTTGCCATTGACTCGCGGTCCCTTGCCGATCTCGTCCTGATTCACTTTGATGCTGAATGTGTTGGGCGCCGTGCCGAAGTTGAGCACGCTCCAGCCAGTGGTGAGCGATGGGTACATCGGGTCATCCTGCCGGACGCCGCCACCCATCAGGTGAAGCAGCGCGCACTCGGTCCCGGAAATCGGGGGTGTGGGTGTGGCGGCGTAGATGTCTTCAGGAACGATCCCGGGGTAGTAGCCAAACTCCTGAAAGAAGGCATCGCAGGCCTTGGAGAATTCCTGCATGGTGCCTTGGGTCTGAGTGACCTTGGCGCGCTGTACCGCCTTGCCGATGGCCGGCAAGAGCAAGCCGATCAGGAGCACGATGATCCCGATTGCCACAAGGAGTTCGGTCAGGGTGAAACCGCGGCGCGAGTGAGGCATCGCTCTGGGCATTCGATTTCCGCGCCGAGGCGCGGCTCCAGCCCGAGTATACGGACGCCTGAGCGCGGCAGGTTCACCTTACTGGACGTTGGGCGAACTGGCGCAGCCCCTCGTACACCGCCACGGCAACCACAGTGGCCAGATTCAGGCTGCGCGCCGCCGGGTGGGCAATCATCGGTAGCCGCAGGCTGGCCGCCTCGCCGAAGCGGTCGTGGATCTCGGCGTGAACTTCGGCCGGAAGCCCGCCGTTTTCCTGGCCGAACAGCAGGTAGTCCCCCGTTTGAAACTCAGCCTCCCAGTGCGGCCGCGCCGCCCGCGTCGTGAAGCACCAGACCCGGCGCGGGGACTCGACCTGCATGAAGCTCGCCCAGTCGGTGTGCTCTCGGCAATCCACATGCTCCCAGTAGTCCAGCCCGGCCCGCCGCCGCGCTTTCTCGTCCATCTGGAATCCGAGCGGATGAATGACATGCAGTCGGCAGCCGGTAGCCATGGCCGTGCGGCCGATGTTGCCGGTGTTGTTGGGGATCTGCGGCTGATGCAGGACGATGTTGAGCTTCGGCGAGGTCACTTGGTGATGCTCGGGAACACTTCGACCGCCGCCTGGTAGTACGGGAGTCGGGCCTGTTCCAGCCGACGGCCCACCTCGGAGAGAAAGTTCAGGTCCGACCAGGCCAGATTGCTTCGTGCCGAATCAGTGGCGGGCAGCAGTGGCGAACCATCAGGGAGTCGATCCAGATCAGCGGTCTTGAGTTGGGCGCGGACCATGGCGCGCTGCGCCAGCAGGTTGATGGCTCCCTGGCTGTCTAGGGTCCGGTTGGCAACCATCCACTCCATCGCCAGCGGCAGGTACCAGTCCCAGATGTAGACGCCGTCGGCCCCGGCATCGGCTGCGGCCTGCAGCGAGCCCTCGCGGAACTCGGCAACCGAGAACGGCGGCAGGACAGTGGTCTCGCTCTGTAGTCCGGTGGGATTGTGCCAGCCGACCACCGGGTAGATGGGCAGGCGCCGTCCGCTGAGCTTCTGCACATTGGCCTGCAGTCT
>SYPI01000069.1 GCA_005804005.1 Planctomycetia bacterium | reverse complement strand
GGCCTGTCGATGGCGGTGTTCGCCGCTGCAACCTCGCACGGCTCGAACTGGAACTGGTTCCACCTGCCTGATGATTGGTCGTTCCCGCTGGCGATGGACCTGCTGGCCGGATGGACGCTGTGTGCCGCAGTGCTGGCCCTGATTCTGCGACCCGCGGCGGCCACGCGCACCTACGGTGGCGGTGGCGCGGCGTGAGTGCCGCCGTCGAGGCGCATCGGTTCACGCCGAGTGAAGTGCGTCGGGCCATGCTGGCGGGGACGGTTGGCAATGTCCTTGAGTGGTACGACTTCGCCGTCTATGCCTTCCTGACCCCAACGCTGGGGCCGCTCTTCTTTCCCAGCGACAGCCGTGGCGCCTCGATGCTGGCCGCCTTCAGCGTCTTCGCCGTCGGCTACTTCATGCGTCCGGTGGGGGGCGTGGTGCTGGGCCATATCGGCGATCGTCACGGGCGGCGGGCGATGCTCACCGCCTCGATAGTCATCATGGGGGCGTCCAGTTTCCTGATCGGGTTGCTGCCGACCAGCGCCAGCGCCGGATTGTTGGCCCCCATCGGCCTGGTGGTGTTGCGAATGGCGCAGGGGTTCTCCGTTGGCGGTGAGTACACCGGATCAATGACCTACACCGCGGAAATCGCCCCTCCCCATCGGCGCGGGCTGTTGAGCAGTCTGGCCACGGCTGGGGCATTGACCGGACTGCTGTTGGGGCAGGCCACCGATTGGGCACTGAGCGAATCGCTGACGCGGGAGAGTGTTTCATCGTGGGGCTGGCGCCTGCCGTTTCTCTGCGGGCTGCCCATGGCCATGCTCGGGCTGTGGCTGCGCTCCCATGTGCCGGAAAGCGGAGAGGGGCCGGTCCACCACTCGTCGACGCTTCGAGAACTATGGCGACACTGGCGCGCGCTCGTCGGCATCATCGCGATAGTCACCGGGGCCAATCTGGTCTTCTACATCGCCAATGTCTTCCTGATTGAGCGCCTGGCCATCAAGGCTCCTGAACTGGCCTCGGGCTACGGTGGCGCCAACACCATCTGCTTCGCTGGGGAAGTGGTCTGCATTCTGCTTGGCGGCTGGCTCTCCGATCTCTACGGACGGCGGCGAATCTCGCTCATCGCCACCGCGATCATGATGGCCATGATTGTGCCGTCATTCGCCTTGCTCCTTGAAGAAGGGGTGGTGTTCGAAGCGTTGCAGTCGGTAGTGCCGAGTCTAAGGGTCACCCCGCCATTGGCATTGCTTGCGCTGATGCTGGTGGGGGCGCCGCTCAGTGTCCTGCTGGGAGTGCAGGGGGCGATGATTGTCGAGTTCACCCCCAAGGCGCTGCGCTGCAGACTCTTCGGGGTGGCCTACAGCTTGGCCATGGCCTGTTTCTGTTCCACCGGGCCAGTCATCTCTGGGGTTTTTGTAGAGCACTGGAACCAGCCAGATTTCCCGATGCTTTACTGCCTAGCGTTCGGATTGGTAGCGATGGTGGCGCTCTGGCGCATCGCGGAACCCCATCGCGTCGGCGCCGAAGTCTGAGTCAGATCGCGGGCGTATTCTCCGCAGATGCCATCGCCGACTCGCTTTCAGGGCCCCAAAGGAACGCGGGACTTCTATCCGGACGAGATGGCGCTGCGGCGGCACATCGAAGCCGCTTGGCGAAGCGCCTCGGTCCGCAGTGGATTCGATGAAGTAGACGGTCCGACCTTTGAGCACCTCGGGCTCTACACCGTCAAGAGTGGCCCGGGAATCGTCAGCGAGTTGTTCTCTTTCCGGCGCGCCGGTGGCGAGGACGACTACGCCCTGCGCCCGGAGTTCACCCCGACCTTGGCCCGCATGGTGGCGGCCCGGGCGGCGGCGCTCCCGGTGCCGGTGAAGTGGTTCGCCATTCCGACCTTCTTCCGTGCCGAGCGGCCGCAGCGCGGACGCCTGCGCGAGTTCCAGCAGTGGAATGTGGATGTGCTCGGATTGCCCGGGCCGGAGGCCGACACCGAAGTGATCGCCACAGCGGCGCTGGCTATGGAAGCTCTCGGGCTGCGCAGCTCCGATGTGCGGGTGAAGGTGAGTCATCGCGGCGCGGTGACGCAGGCGTTGGCGGCGCTAGGCGTGTCTGGGGAACAGATGCCCGCAGCGCTGGAACTGCTGGACAAGTCAGCGCGGCTCGACGCCGCTGGATTTGAGCGGCTGGCCACGGAGGCCGGGCTGCCGCTGGAGTCATTGCGGCGCTTCGTCGAGGCATCGCGACTTAGCGTGCCGCTGGTGGGAGCAGCTGCGGCGCTGGCGGGCCGGATCGGCGTGCCCCCGGGGGCGCTGGCGGCCATGGACGAACTGGCGACACACCTGGCCGACTGCGGACTGAGCGAGTGGTGTGAAGCGGATCTGTCGATCGTGCGCGGCTTGGCCTACTACACCGGCACGGTGTTTGAGATTCATGAAGCCTCCGGCGCCGAGCGGGCCATCGCCGGTGGTGGCCGCTACGACAGGCTGGTCGAGATGTTTGGCGGACCGGCCACGCCAGCGGTCGGCTTGGGCATGGGGGATGTTGTGCTGGGACTGGTGCTGCAGGATCGCAATCTGCTGCCCAAGGACTGCTCGACACTCGCGCCGGGACCCGATGTCTTCATTCTCTCGGCGCAGGGCGCCGACAGCGATCGTCTGGCAGTGCAGGTGGCCGCTCAGCTTCGCCGCGCTGGTAAGCATGTCCGCCGTTCGTATCGCGCCACCAGGAATGTGGGAAAGTTGATGTCGGACGCTTCCAAGGCGCGCGCCCGCAGCGTGCTGATTCTCGGGGAGGAGATATCCGCGGGCCGCGTGAATCTCAAGGATCTGCAATCGGGCACGCAGGAGTCACTGCCGCTGGCCGACGCGCTGGCCAGACTCAGTGGCTGAACACGACGATCGCTAGCAGTACCCAGGCCACGAATCCGCAGGCGGTCTTGCCGATCAACCCGCCGATGCGGCCGACCATCGCCCCGGCGGCTGGCTTCAGCGTGCCCTTCAGCGTCATTCCCGGCCGAGTCATCTCACCGATCACCGCCCCCAGAGCACAGCCGCCAACAGCGCCGATCAGCGTTCCGACCAGCGGGATGAGGATGAACATCGTTCCAAGCAGGGCGCCAACGATGCTCCCAGCCAATGCCGCCCACATTCCCCGGGCGCTGGCGCCTCCAACTCGCGCTCCCGCAGCGCCGGAGAGAAACTCGACTCCTTCGCCCAGCCCTGCCAACGCTGCGGCGCCGCCCAGAGCCCAGCCGCCAACGCTCGATGTGTCCCCACTTGATGGGAGCCACAGCGAGTCGACCAGTTCGAACACCACCGCGCCAAGAATCATTAGCCAAGTCCCGGGCAGGCTCACCAGATTGAGAAGCACCAGTGCCAGACCGGTCAGCACCCCGAGTGAGGCAAGCAGATAGTGAATCCAGCCCACAGTGGTTCAGCCTACCAGTCCAGGCAGGTTGCCCGAGTGAGGGCGTCGTTGAAGAGCCAGACTGCGCCGGAGCCGTCGGACCAGCGCGCCTGAATCATGAGGCGGTTCTCCGCGCCAATGCTCTGCCAGTTTCCACGCATGACCGGGCGGGCGATGCCCCGTTCGTCCAGTTCGCGCGGTGCCGTCAGCCAGAGGTACAGCCCGCGGTGGTCGGCAACGCGTTCGAGTGAGAGGCTTGCCTCGCGCGCCGGGGCTGGCCACGGAGGGACCAGCGTCCGCAGGCATATCACGCTGCGTTCTTCATCGCCGGGGCGGAGGCTGACTGCCAGCAGCCAATCGAAGTGCCCGGACCCGTCCGGCAATTCATGGCGCAGCAATGCCATCGGCAGTAGCTGTTCAGAGCGGCGTGGAAGCTCGACGCGCACCCCCGTATCATCCGCGCCGCCCCGGAGAAAGCGCAACATGACCAGCCAACTCAAACTGATCCTCCCAATCACCGCGCTCCTGCTGGGCGCCTGCAAAACCATCGATTCGGAGAAGTCTGTCGAACTCGGTCGGAACTATCTGCAGCACGAACAGTGGCAGAAGGCGGCTGATGTTGTCTCCCCGGTTGTGGAGGCGGCGCCGGGTAACTGGCGAGCGCAGTTGGTGTTCGGGCAGGCGCAGGCGGCGCTTGGCAATCTTCCGGCGGCGAAGTCAGCGCTGGAGCGGGCCTACGACGCCGACCCCCGCAACGAAGAGGCGATCTACGCCTTGGCCGATGTTCTGTTTCGACAGGAGAATTCGACGGCGCTTTTCGGCCTGTTGCGATCGGCTGGCCAGAAGCTGCACAGCGCCGTGGCCTATGTGAAGCTGGCTGAGTACGCCATGCGCCTGAACGATCTCGACTCGGCCAAGGCGGCCATTCAATCCGCCATTGAGGTCGATGATGGATTCTCACGGCCGCGCACCGACACTCCGTACTACGCGGCCGCTGTTCTGGAGCGGCGCGCGGGCAGCAAGGACACGGCCATCCGTCGGCTCCGTCAGGCTTACGGGATAAACCCGGTGGACGAGCGCGTCCTGTATGCGCTGCGTGAGTTGGGCGTGGAGATCGGTCCCAACACCGCCCTGCCGCCGGGAATCTGAGGGGTAGCGATGCCACGGCGCGCGGGCCGAGCTTCACCGGGGGTCGAAGCTTGGCGCGCCCTGCTCGGAGCAATGTTTGATCCGGTGCGGCTGCGGGCCTTGCGGGTACTCGACAAGTCTGAACTGGGCGTCGGTGAGTTGGCCCGGGTATTGAAGGTCCCGCAGTCGACCGCCAGTCGGCACCTGAAAGCGCTAGCGGCGGTCGGGCTGGTGACCCGGCGCGCCAATGGGACGCTGGCGCTCTACCGCGCCGTAAGCACTATTCCCGAAGACACGCGGGCGGTATGCAGTGCCGGCCGACGACACATTGAGTCACTGCACTCCTGCGCCGACGATGACACCCGCTTGCAGGCAGTCTTGCGCCAACGACGCGGCGACGCCGCCGACTTCTTCGGGCGGATCGGGCAAGGTTGGGATGCGGTGCGCACCCGACTCTTCGGCCAGGCATTCTCCGATGTCGCTCTCTGCCAACTGATTGATCCGTCATGGACCGTCGCCGATGTCGGTTGTGGCACCGGGCAGGTGGCCGAGCGTCTGGCCGATTCGGTTGCTGAGGTGGTGGCGATCGATCGGGAACTGGCCATGGTGGAGGCCTGCCGGAAGCGACTAGCGGGCCGGACCAACTGTGAGGTTCGTCAAGGCGACCTGCTGGCCCTGCCGGCGGCGGCGAGGGAGTTCAACGCCGTGGTAATGAGTCTGGTGCTTCACCACATTGATGATCCGGCGCGCGCCGTGGCCGAGGCGGCCCGCACCATCCGCCCCGGCGGCTGGCTGCTGGTGATCGACATGGCGCCGCATGACCACGAGGAGTTCCGCAGCGCCATGGGCCACAAGCACCTCGGCTTCTCGGCCGACGATGTCATCAACTGGTGCGCCAGACGATCGCTGCTGGTGATGCGCCGCTGGCAACGACTACCGGCTGCGGACGGCAGCGGGCCGGGACTGTTCGCTGCGCTCCTAGAACGCTCGCGGGCTACTTTTTCGCGGCAGCCGCGGCGTCGATCTTCTTGAAGGCCGCGTTCGGATCCTTGCGGACACCGGCCTCGCACTTGGGGCAGCAGACCCGCACCAGGCGACTGGCGATCACCAAGTCTTTGGCGCCCTCACTCAGTGGCTGACCGGAAATCGGGCAGGTGGTCAGCGCGTAGGTGGGTTTCTGCATGGCGATGACAGCTGCGTCAGTAGCGGCGAAGTACTTGGCAGGGTTGGCGCGCAGCTTCTTGATGCACTTGCTGCAGCAGAGGCGGAACAAGCGGTTGCCGACGATGACATTCTTGTCGTCCATCGCATCTGGGCCGCGCGGGTCAGCCAGTTCGTCATCGGGCATC
>SYPI01000068.1 GCA_005804005.1 Planctomycetia bacterium | reverse complement strand
CGGAGAGTTCCGCCGGCCTGCGGGGGAGCAAGTCGGCAATCCCCAACGATTCGGCTGCCTCCTGAACCCGGCGGCGAATGACCGCAGTCTCGGCGCGCCGCGCCGCAGTGAATAGGGTGTGCAGCCCGCGCACGCACCGGCGCTGTTCGAGGGCGAAACGGAGATTGCCCTCGACATTCAGATGCCCGTAGAGCGCCGAGTGCTGGAAAACCATCGCCACGTCACGCTCATGCGGCGGCACGGTGTTCACCACCCGGCCACCGATGGAGAGGGTGCCGTGCGAAGGGTCCTCCAGACCTGCGATGAGCCGCAGCAGAGTGGTCTGGCCGCAGCCGGATGGTCCGACGATCACCACGCACGCCCCACCGCCGATGGCCAGATCGACCGCATCGACGGCCAGCCGCCCGCTGGGATACGACTTGCTCAATCCCTGAAGCAAAACCGCGGCCATTCTGAGCGGAGGGTAGCCGAGGGTTGGATGTCAAAAACGAACGCAGGGCGCCCGAAAGCGCCCTGCGACCTGGATCGTCCCCATGAGGAGCCTCGTCAGCGTCGCCGACGAGATCCAACCGCACCAACCAGCCCTAGCAGAGCCAACGCACCGGGAGCCGGAACCATCGTTCCACTGACATCGACCATGAAGCGGCTGGGTGAGGCGCCCGGCGGAGTGCCAAACCCATAAAACGCGGTGAATGCGCCCGAGCCGCCGTAGTTGTACATGGCGAAGCCATTGATTGAGGAACCCACGGTCGGGGCGTTGACCACCCGCCAGCCGTTCGCGGCGTTGGCGGCGTTGGCACCAAAGAAGCGCACGCCAACCCAGAATCCGCCCAGGCCGGGATTGCTCAGAGTCTGCAAATCAAGGACAGTGCCGCCGCCGGCGGCGATCACCACTTGGGTGAGCGCGGTCGTGCCGGTGGCAAGTTCGAACTGTCCCAGCGAGATTGCCCCGCCTGCGCCAAATGTCTGCGCAGCGGCGTCGTAGGTCATCGGCGCGGCATACACCTCCACGCCAACAGCCAAGAGGGCCCCGGCGCTCAGAAGCCGCCGGATTCCGACACCGACGCTATCGAGCGACAACTGGTTTCCAGCGGTCGCATCGACGAAGCAGTTCATGAAGGTGATGGTGTCGGCGCTGGCCGGGTTGAATCGCGAACCGGTTTCGGTTGCGCCGCCGTAGACGAGGTCACCTGACGCAACGCTGGCTAGTGATACGGCAGCCGCGGCAGCAGAGAGGTGGAGGAGGGGGCGCATCCTGCGGACTCCGAGAATAGGGGAGGGAGGGAACGAACGAACTAGGCTGGGGATCGCCAGCGCCTCAGGCGCGCTGGCGGGGGCGGCCGAGGAACCCAGCCAGTCCGAGCAACACCAACGCGCCCGGTGCCGGGACATACGTGAAAGTGAGGAACTCGCCAGCGTGGGATGGGCTGCCCCATCCGTCGGTGGCCAGTCCCGCGTTGCTCAGGTGATCCACGCCGGGGTCATTGCCGCCGCCGGAAGTGGCCACATCGAAGCGGAACGACTCGCCGGGTTCCATATTGACCGCCAGCGACCAGTAGACGGTATTGGTCGAAGCGTTGACCAAGTTTGAACCTACCCCAAACGGAAACCAGCCTCCGGCCCAGGCCCACAATTGGGTGTTGTCAGAGGGTTGACTAACCCAACTGCCGAGGAAGAAGTCGATTTCGTTGGTGCCGAGGTCGATCGGGCGGTTCCATGCGTTTGAGGTGGTGCCAACCCCCGGCGCAAGGTCCACGAAAATCATGTACTTGGTCCAGTCAGAGAATCCCCGGGTCGTCACGGCGAAACTAAGTACTCCAGACTCGTACGACGCAGCTGCGCCGACGATGTCGAGGTTCCCCAGCCCGTTGTCAAACAGGTCGAAGGCGGAGTCGCCGTAGGTCATCACATTCGCGGAGGCGCTCGAGGTCAGAACAGTCGCGGCGAGCGCAGCGGTCGATACAGCAAGTTTCTGGTTCATCGGATCCTCCAAGGCGGGTGAGGGAACACTCCCTTTGCCTGCCCTTCCAGATTCCGACTGCGTAAGGGTAACGCAGTTCCGCAACCCGGCAAGTCAAAGGCGGCCCGAAGCCGCCCAATTTGGCACAATCACCACAAAGTGGGAGACTCTCCCTCCCATGAGCAACAACCACCTCAAACTTCGCCCGAATGTAGCCGCCGCGTCCATCATCCTTACAGCGATTGGCGCTGGCGCAGTCTGGGCAGCCACCCAGCAGGATCAATGGGGCATCCACGACATGAAGCGACCGCAGCCGCGACCGGTGGCAACCACCGCCTGCTGCGCAGCACCCGCTGACGCGGTGGTGCTCTTTGACGGCAAAGACGCTGCTGCTTGGCAAAAGGCCGGCAGCAATGGCGAGGCCGCTGGTTGGGAGGTCATTGACGGCAATCTCTGTGTGAAGCCCGGCACTGGCGACATCGCCACGCGGCAATCCTTCGGCGACTGCCAGTTGCACATGGAATGGATGGTGCCGACCGACCTCCACTGCAGAGGACAGCACGGCTGCAACAGCGGGGTCTTCTTCATGAATCAGTATGAGGTGCAGGTGCTCAACAGCAACGGCAACGACACCTACGTCGACGGCATGGCTGGCTCGCTTTACGGTCAGAACCCGCCGCTGGTGAATGCCTGCAAGCCGCAGGGTGAGTGGAACTCATACGACATTGTCTTCCACGGCCCGCGTTTCGCCGATGACGGCCAGTTGCTCCACCCGGCCACGGCGACGGTGTTCATGAACGGCGTGCTGGTGCAGGACCACTTCACCCTGTGGGGTTCGACGGCGCACGGCGCCCGGGCCAAGTATTCCGCGCATCCCGATCAACTTCCCATCCGCCTACAGGATCACGGCGATCCGCTGAAGTTCCGCAACATCTGGCTGCGCCCGCTGACCGCCGCCGATGGAACTTGATCCGTCGAAACTTGAGGCCAGCGAGCGATATCGGCTCCTGATCGGGGGGATCGTGCCGCGCCCGATCGCCGTGGTCGGCTCATGCGATGCGCAGGGGGCCAATCGCAATCTGGCCCCGTTCTCGTTTTTCAATGGCCTCGGCAGTACGCCGATGAGCCTGCTCTTCTGCCCGGCCAACGACGACCACGGGCAGGAGAAGGACACGCTGCGCAACTGCAAGCCGCGCGCCGAGGGCGGCTGCGGTGAGTTCACGGTCAGCGTGGCGGCCGAGCCGATCATTCGCCAAGTGGTCGCCGCTGGCGCGGACCTGCCCTACGGCGAGGATGAGTTCCAGCGGGTCGGCCTCAACGCAGCCCCGTCAACCAGAGTTTCCCCGCCGCGGGTGGCCGAGAGTCCGCTCACATTCGAGTGTGTCACCCGGCAGGTGTTCCGCTTGAACCCCGGTGTGGCCGGTGGCGGCAACATTGTGGTCGGTGAGGTGGTCTGGATACACGCCGCCGATGGCGTGCTCGACGAGCGCGGGCGGATCAACCCAGCCGCGCTGGCCGCCGTCGGGCGCATGGGTGGGCTCGGGTACTGCCGCACCACTGACAGATTTGAGCTGCCCTGGGGGCTGGGCGCGCTGTAGTCTGCTGTTCTAGGAGGAATCAATCGATGGCCAAGAAGACCACCCGGACGACGAAGACGAACTCGCCCACCATCGCCAAGGCAACCATGACCAAGGGGGTAAAGGCGACCACTCGGCGCCGCAAGACCAGCACAAGCGTGGACTCATGGTCATCCAAGCAGCCGTCGTTCTCGCAGATTCAGACTGCCGCCTATCTGCGCTGGCTGGCCACCGGCGACCATCATGTCGACTGCTGGCTGGTAGCGGAACGCGAGCTCTCGCTCACCGGCAAGGGCGGCAAGAGCAACAAGAGCAGCAGAAGCACGAGGGACGGCAAGCGATGACGCGCCTCATCGGTTCGCTCGCGGCAACGGTCGTGTTGGTGCTGCCGTTGGCTGGTGTCGCCTCCCGCGGGGGCGAAGGCGAGGGCTGGGTCGAGCTCTTCAACGGCACGGACCTCTCGGGGTGGAAGGCATTCCTTCCGGGCGGCGAGGACCCGGCCAAGACCTGGTCGGTGGCCGATGGCATACTCACCTGCAGCGGCACTCCGGCGGGCTACCTCCAGACCACTCAGGACTACACCAGCTTCGAACTGGAACTGGATTGGCGTTTCGACGCGGCCAAGGGAGCCGGCAACTCCGGGGTGCTCATGCGCATCAATGGCGCGGACAAGGTTTGGCCCAATTCGATTGAGGCCCAGTTGCACTCGCTGAATGCCGGGGATATCTGGAACATCGGCGACTTTCCCATGGTCACGGACAAGGCGCGCACCGAGGGCCGTCGCACCAAGAAGGCCACTGGGACGAATGAGAAGCCCCTCGGCGAGTGGAACCACTACAAGATCGTCCTCGACGGCGGCAGCCTGAAGATGTTCGTCAATGGTGCGTTGCAGAACGAGGCCAGCGCTTGCGCGGCAACCCCCGGGAGAATCGGGCTGCAGAGCGAGGGCTCCTACATTCAGTTCCGCCACATTCGGTTGAAGAACTTGGACAAGGGCTCGCCGACGACCGCGCCAGCCGTGCCAGCCAAGAAGTGATCGCCCTCGCTAACCGTTGAGTTAGCCGTTCGATTTGGCGAACTCGCGCATGAACGATGCCAGCGCCTGTACCCCGGCCAGTGGGAAGGCGTTGTAGATCGACGCGCGGATGCCGCCAACTTCCCGGTGTCCTTCCAGCGTGACCATGCCCTGAGCGGCTGCTTCGCGGGCGAAATGAGAGTCAAGCTCGGCGCTCGGCAGACGAAACGACACATTCATGTGTGAGCGGCAATCGGGGCGAGACAGACCGTGGTAGAAGCCGCCGCTGCGGTCGATCTCGGCGTACAACAGTCCGGCGCGGTGGGCCGCGCGCCGCTCCATTTCGGCCACGCCGCCTTCGGTGAGTACCCAGCGCACCATGCGGCCCAGCAGCCAGATGCCGGTGGTGTGCGGGGTGTTGGGCATGGACTGTGCCTTTTCAAAGGCGGCATACGACAGCATGGATGGCAGGTCGCGCCGGGCGCGCGCCAGCAGTTCGCGCCGCGCCAGCACCAGGACCAGTCCGGCGGCGCCGAGATTCTTTTGCGCCGTGGCATAGATGAGGGAGTGGCGTGCCAAGTCGATCGGGCGCGAGAGCGCCTCACTGCTCACATCACAGAAGAGTGGGGCATCAACCCGCGGCGCAGTCGCGAACCGCGTGCCGCGCACGGTGTTGTTGGAGCAGTAGTGGAAGTACGCCGCTTGGGGACTGCAGCGCAATTCCGTCTGCGCCGGGGCGTGGTCGTAGTCGGATGTCTGGCCATCGAACGGTACGGCCACTCGCCCGCACAGGCCCGCCTCATGCAGAGCGCGGCCCTCGCGGATCGCCTTGGCAGACCAGACATCGGTGTCGGGGTAGTCGGCGACCGCGTCAAGCGGCAGGAAGTTGAGCGGCAGCAGATTGAAGTGCAGCGAGGCGCCGCCTTGCATGAAAGTGACCGACCAATCTTCGCCAGCGCCGAAGGCGGCGCGCACCGCCGCCTCGGTATCGGCCGCCACTCTCATGAACCACTCGGCGCGGTGGCTGTGCTCCAGCAGGCCGATGCCGGTGCCATCGACACTCCAGACCGCTTCGCGCAACTCGGCCAGAACGCTCTCTGGCAGTGTGGCGGGGCCGGCAGAGAAATTGAACTTGCGTCCGGTGGCCATCGAGGTCAGCCGCCCAGCCGTGATGGGCCGGCGGTTGCGGCGAACACGCACTCGGTGGCGCGAATCTCCCGCAACTGGGCATCGGTGGGCATTGAGGCCAGATGCATGCGGACGATTGCCGCCTCGCCGCCAGCACAGATCACATTCTCCATCTCCTCGATGTTCACGCCGCCGCGGCCTAGCACCTCAAACACCCGGGCCAGCACGCCGGGACGGTTGGCGTGGCGAACTCGCAGCACGGCCTTGCCTTGATTGCTCGGCGAATCATTCAGGCAGTTGAACACATGGCCGTCATGCATCCAGCCAGCCAAGATTCGCGAGGTTTCCTCGGCTACAGCGGAGCGAGCCTGAGTGGTCCATCCGCCAACGCCGTGCGTGGCGTAAACGCCAGGGTTGGCCAGCAGACTGCTCTTCACCGAGCCATCGTCGGCGGTCGGCTGTCCGCTGAACACATCCAATCCAACCCGAATCCCCTTGTCGGTAATCGCGCGCTGCAGCGCCGCCTCGTCAATCACGGTGCCCAAGCTGGTGTTCACCAGAATCGCTCCGGGACGCATGGCGGCGAAGAACTTCTCGCCCAGCATGTGATGAGTCTGGTCGCTGCCGGTGACGCTCACCGAGATGACATCCGCCAACTTGGCGAGGTTCACCAGATTGCTGCAGAGGTCGATGTGCAGCAGATCGCAGCGTTCTTCAGTCAGGCTTCGACTCCACGCCAGAACATGCATTCCAAACGCGCGGCCGCGCCGAGCCACTTCCTGGCCGACGGCGCCGAACCCGATCAAGCCCAGAGTGCGGCCATTCAATCCGGAGCAGGAGAGGTAGGGGGTGCGATTCCAGCGGCCGGCGCGCAAATCAATGGCTTGCTCGGGGATGCGGCGATCGCAGGCCAAGATCAACCCCCAGGCCAGTTCGGCTGCGGCCACCGCGCCGCGCGTGGGGCAGTTGGCCACCAGGATGCCGCGGGCGCTGGCCGCAGACACATCCACTGCGCCCTCGCCGTTGCCAGCATGGATGACCAGAGCCAGTTGCGGCGTGGCATCCATCGCCGTGGCACTCACGGTCAGGTCGCCCACGATCAGGACATCGGGCGCCAGATCGTGCAGCGCCCCCGGCAGCGTTTCGGCGCTCAGGTGGTGGTTGTCCATCACCTCGCAACCCAGTTCGCGCAGCGTCTCGGCCATGGCCGCATCGCGCAGCGAGGCGACCAGCACCCGTGCCGCTCCGGTCTCGGGAGTCGAGTGCGGCGGCAGGATCTTTCCGGAGGCGCCCATTGAAGTGATTCTACTTCGCCCCCCCGCCAAGGTGCCCAGCAGCGAAGCTGTGCACGAATAGTCCGCTGCGCAACTTCGGCTCGAACCAAGTCGACTTCGGCGGGGCGATTTCGCCGGCGTCGGCGATGGCGAGCACCTGATCAACTGCCATTGGGAACATGGCGAAGGCCAGCGTCGCCTTGCCGGTGTCCACCAGGTGCGCCAGCAGGTCGCTGTGGTTGCCGCCGATGAATGAAAGCCGCTGGTCGTGGCGCGGGTCGGTGATTCCCAGCATTGGGCCTAGGATTCGGCGCTGCAGGCTGTCCACATCCAGCGTGTCGGTGCGGTCACGGCGCGAACTGCGGCGTTCAAGGCGGAATCGATGCCACGCCCCGGGAGTTCGCATGCAGCACCAACCCGGGGCACCGGGACTGCCCGATTCCCACGCTTGAACCGGAGACTCGGCGCTCAGGCGGGCCAGCAGGGTGTCGGTGGAAACATCACTGCTGAGCACGACGCGGTGGTATGGCGCGATGTGCAGGTCCATCGCGGGGAAGATGACCGCCGGGAACCGCGCCGCCTCAGCCAAGACCGCCGCTGGCGCGCCGCTGCCGCGCAGTGAATCGTGAGCTCGCAGCGCCGCCGCACAGCGATGGTGACCGTCGGCGATGTATAGCCGCTCTACGGGCGCCAAGAGCGCTTGGTACGCAGCGGGATCATGCACGCTCCACATGGAGTGAGTCACGCCATCCTTGGCAACGAAGTGGAAGAGCGGCCTGTCATTCATTTCGCGTCGGAGTTGCTCGGCGAGTTGATCGCAGCGTGCCGCCAGAAACACTGGCTCGGCGTGCGCCGAGAGGGCCAGCATGTGCGCCAGTCGCTCGCCCTCCTTCTCCGGCCGGGTCCGTTCGTGCTGGGCGATCGCCCCACGCCGATACTCCTCCACATCAACACAGCAAACCAGCCCCGACTGGCGGTGGCCGTTCATCACCTGCCGATAGGCGTACATGGTTGGCTGCGGTTCGTGCTCGAGGACTCCGCGCGCCAGCAGTCCAGCCAGCGCCGCCTGTGATGCCCGGCAAGCCTCAGTGGAACCCTGTGCTGTGCCCTCCGCCAGCACCGCGTCGCCGCGCACCACCGGCATGAACGAGTTCGGGCTGGTGTGGGCGATGACCTGAGCTTCGGTCCAATCGACCGTGTCGTAGGGAGGGCAGGCCACCTCTGAAACGCGGCTGCGACTGGGTCGCAGGGCCCTGAATGAATGACAGATCGCCATTGGGGTAAGGGGGCCGGGAAGTTTACGGGCCACCGGGTTCGGGCGGAATCTCGGGAAGTCGGCTGAAGTCGGCCTTGGCGGGGGCCGATGGCGAGTGCACCGACAGGAGTTCCAGATGAGCCTTACCCGCCTCAAGTCGACCCTTGCCGCCGAATCGAAGAACGATTCTGACTTCCCCCGGGCGATCGATCCGGAGTTCTTTGTGGAACTGATGGCCAGCAAGGATGAGGACACTCGCCGGCATTGTTCGCGCGTGGCCACGCTGGCTTGGCAGTTGGCGGTGGAGGCCACCGGGAGCGTGAGTTACGCCTCAGCCGTAAAGCGCACGGCGATGGTGCACGATGTCGGAAAGCTGGGCATTCCCGAGGCGATTCTGCGCAAGCCGGGGCCGCTGACCGAACGCGAGTTTGCAGTTGTTCGCCAGCATCCGGAGATCGGCTGCGAACTGCTGCGCGGGGCGCGGGCGGGCACCGCCTGCCTGCACAGCGTGCTCTGCCATCATGAGCGTTGGGATGGTGCCGGGTATCCGAATCGCGTCGCTGGGCCAAACATTCCAACGACCGCGCGCATCATCGCCATCGCCGACGCCTACGACGCCATGGTTTCCGACCGGGTCTACCGCGCCCCGCGGGCGCATGGACAGGCGCTGGAGGAGATCAGCCGTTGCGCGGCGACTCAATTCGACCCCACCCTGGCCGCCACCTTCTGCCAGATGGACTTTGAACTTCAACCCGAATCACCCCTCGAAAGGACCCGTGCCGCATGAAGACCACCAATGCTGATACCCTGTCCCCAGCGGGCACGGATCGCGCCGCCGCAACGACGCGCCGTGGCCAGGGAGGGAGAGCGCCGATGACCACGGCTGCAACGACATTCATCAACGACATCGCGAGGGCACTGTCGCGACACCAGCGCACGGTGGTCATGCTGCGCTACACCGAAGCGCTGTCGATAGAAGAGATCGCCGCGGTGATGCGCAGTCCGGCTAGCGCGGTGGAGGAGACCCTGGTTACCGTGCGCCGCATCGTCAGTCGTCTGCGCGCGCCATTGGCACCCAGCGCGGCGTAGTTCACCCGTTCTCGGGAAGAAAGTGCGAGTAGCACTCGCACTTCTCTCCCCAGAACGAGCGGGTGGTCAGCCGGTCCAGGCCGACAAGAGCAGACTGAGGTCCGCGCCTTCGACGACGCCATTGCCATCAATGTCGGCATCGCCGGGCTGGTCCCAGCCAGAGAGCAGCAGCGCAAGATCGGCGCCGTCAACTGCGCCGGAGCAATCAATGTCTGCGCCGCAGCCAGCCGTCGGGTGCAGAATCAGTTCCAGCCTAGCCGCCTGAGCGATACCCAGGGCTACTTCGGCATTCTCCTTGGCGTAGAAGGCCGGGAAGTTTCCGCCACCCTGCACTACCGATGTGAAACTGGTCAGCGCGAAGCGGATCGACCCGGCGGCGATCGAATCGCGCAGGTAGTCGAGTACGCCGGGCGCGCTCAGATTGATGTTG
>SYPI01000067.1 GCA_005804005.1 Planctomycetia bacterium | reverse complement strand
GGCGCCGAGAGCTGGATGCGCATCATCACCGCCTCGGCACCAGCCACCACCATGAACACCAACCCACTCATGAAGTACATCAGGCCGAGCCGCTTGTGATCACAGGTGATCGTCCATGCAGTGAGTCGGTCGGCTAGGGACCGTGGAGAGGCGGGCTCGGCTGTCGGCGTGACCACGCTCACCGCAGCCCTCCCAGCCAGGCGACCAAAGCGTCCAGTTCCCCTTCATCCAACTGCAGGCTCGGCATGTTGCAGCCCGGCTTCAGCGTCTGCGGGTCCTTGACCCAGGCCCGCAGAGTGTCGGCGTCGAGCAGGGCAATTCCCGAACCAATCGTGGCGCGGCTCATCAGATGCGTGAGGTCCGGACCGAATCGGCCATCACTCATCCCGGCAACACTGTGACAGTTAGCGCAGGCATTGGCCAGAAAGATGTCATGGCCAGCAGCCATCTGCGGATTGGCGGCTGGCTCGGCTCGCTGGGCAACCACCCAGCGCTCAAACTCCTCTGGTGAAACAATGTCGACGCGCAGATACATGTTGGCGTGCTGGGTGCCGCAATACTCAGCGCACTGACCAAGGTAGGTGCCCTGAAGTTCAGTGTTGAACCAGAGGGTGTTCTTCCAGTTGGGCACGACATCGATCTTTCCGGCCAGGCGGGGCACCCACCAGGAGTGAATCACATCGGCCGACTCCAGCGTCAGCCAGATCGAACGGCCCACTGGCACCACCAGTTCGTTGGCGGTCACCACCCCTGACTCCTCATAGCGGTACTCCCACCACCACTGGTGACCAATGACCGACACCTTCAGCGATCCCGGCGGCGCTTCATCTGGAGCCAGCTCACGAATTGAGCGAATGGTGGCCAAAGTCAGCACAAAGACGATCACACACGGCACCACTGTCCAAGCCAGTTCGATCGGCCCGCTGCCGTAAACCTGGGCTGGCTCCGGCTGGCCTCGTGCCGGGCCGCGCGAGCGATAGCGGATGATTGTCCACAGCAAAACCCCCTCGACCACCAGAGCGATCAGGGCACAGATGCCCAGCACCAGCCATGAAAGCGATCGGATCGTTCGGGTTTGACTGGTGGCCGGGTCAAAAATACTGGTTGAGGCCTGACCGGAAGCCTGGGCCGATACCTCGACTCGCCCCAGTGCGGAGGGGTCCTGCACGCTGGGCGAACAAATCGGGGCCAGTTCCGCGGCACGCCCCGCCGCTGCTGGCAACTGCACCAATTGAACCGTGTTCAGCATGAGAAGCGCAAACACCAACCGAAGTGCCCACGCTCGCATCGCGCGGGCAGTCTAGCGGCAACGCGCGTCCCTTACGATTCACTCGGGCCAAATCACGAGAGCATGTTTCTGCCACTAACGATTTCGGCCGTGTCCGTCGCGGCGCTGGCCACACCCGCGACTTCGGAGGAAATGCGCCCGCCCCCAGTGGACTCGCCGCTGGCCCTCGTCGAGCGCACCTGCCTGCACTGCCACCTGCCCGGAGGGACTGCCCCAATCGTGTTCTCCGACGGCGCGGCGCTGCAGCGTTCCGCGCCAACGGCATTGAAGGCGCTCGAGTTGGGCAACATGCCGCCGTGGCTGCCCACGCAGGACCCGGCCGGATTTCTGGGAGTGGCCTCGCTGCGGGCAGACGAACGACAGCAACTAATCGACTGGTTCGCCGCTGGGGCTCCAGGAGCGTCTGGCTGGATCGCTGGAGATCACGCTCCCGCGGTGCCGCCCACCGCCGGACGGATGCGCTTCGGCGAAGGCTGGGCCACACCAACTGAGTCCAGTCTGCTCTACTCGCGGACCTTCCTCATTGCCGCACCATCAGGCTTCCCACAACGCTTCCGGGGACTGCGATACTCGCCCGACGAGCCCGGCGCACTCGAAATGGTCATGTTGAACTCCGACACCACCGGCCTGGGGCGCACACTCGATGAGCGAGACGGGGGAATCGGGGCAGCATTCCATGCCGACCTCGGGACCGTACCAGCGGGTGCCTTGGGCGCCGCAGGGGTCGATCCGCTATTCGAACTCCCTCCCGGCTTCACCTTCGAGATCGTGCCCGGCGCCGACATCCTGGCCGAGGCCCATTCACGGCCGCTGGGCCGCCCGGGCAACGGGGCCTTCGAGGTGCAACTAGCCGCGAGCACCCCGCTCGACACCCGCGTGGTGGAACCCTATGTCGTGGGCGCCGCCACCAGCGGTTCGCCCGGTCGGGTCGACGGCCTGAGCATGAACTATCGCTGCGATGTCATCGATGCGCCAATGGACATCCTGTGCATCCTCCCTAATGTCGGCATCCGCTGCGTCAGTTTCGACCTCGACCTGCTGCGGCGTGACGGGGCGCGAGAGAGTGTCCTCAACATTCCTGATTATCGATCATGGGCGGATCGCATGTACGTCCTGCGCAATCCGCTGCGGGTTGCTCCGGGTGATCGCTTCGAACTGCGCGTGGTTCATCATGACCAGTACGCATTCAGTCACACTCATGCCAGCGCGGTGTTGCTTACCGCTGCAGTGCCTCCTGCCGAACCCTTGACCGCCGCACCGCCGCCCGAACCTGCGATGCTCCTGTCAGCCACCGAGGTCACCCGCGGAGAGTTCCGCCGCTTGCTCGGGCGTGTGCCCACCACGCAGGATGTCCACGACACCCGCCACACCTCGATTCGCCCGGAAGATGCCGCGCCAATTGTTGACGCACCGCCAGCCCCAGACGAATCGCAGCCCTGCTCGCACGCCACCTGGTTCGACGCAATCGAGTTCTGCAACGCCGCCTCGCGCGAGGCTGGCCTGCCGGAGCACTACTCGATCGACTCGATTGAACGCGCTGCCGATGGCGCAATCCTCGCGGCGGTTGTCGAAATCATGAGCCCCGCGGGGTACCAATTGCCCACCGAAGCGCAGTGGCGTGCCGCCGCGATAAGCGCCGAAGCTTCCGGATTGCAGGGAATGTGCGGCAGTCTCTGGGAGTGGTGCGCGGACGGGTTCCGCGAGCGGCTCTCACCAGGCGCGGCCCCAGGAGCCGCAGCGGGCGCATCCAATCGCGGACGGGTCATCGCTGGTGGCTGCTTCGCCGATCCCGCCGCCGCGTGCACCCCGAACGCGCGCGCCGGATTGCCCGCCTCAAGCCGTGAGCCCTTCCTGGGATTCAGGATCGCCCGCCCAATCGCCCCAACTTCCGAACCTGCGCTTGATCCTGCCCTCAAGTAGCAGATTCCTCCGTCCCCGGTGCCACCCTTGGGCCAAACTGACTGCAGAGGATCCAATATGAACCACCGCACCACAGCCCCGCTCGCCTGCTCGGCAATCGTCCTGTTTTCGGCCGCCGCATCGGCGCAAGGGCTTCAGCCGGTCATCACCGACTGGATCATCAACACCACTGGGCAGACTGGATACAACGGCATCGTCGCCAATGTGACTCAGGTCCGTTACGACACCACCTACGCCTATGTGAAATCCAACGGCATACCCAGTTACACGGTTGGACCGTGGGCGGGCAATCCCAGCCAGGCGACCAACCAGAATTGGACCTTCAAACTCACCCGCAATCCGACTCTGGCCAGTACCTATACGACTACTGGCCTGGGTCAGATCGGCGTGCTTGCCAACGGCGTTGCCTTCTTCAACCCAACAGATGCCATGAGTTGGGAGAACGAGAACACTTGGCATCAGAACGCCTTCGTCTCAGTTGGCAACGGTCTGGATGCCTGCGGCGGCCATCCGAGCCCTCCCGGTACCTATCACGTTCATCCCCGTCCGCGCTGCATGCTGACGGAGACCCCGACCACCCATTCGCGCATCGCTGGTTACGCCTTCGACAGTTTCCCCGTCTACGGCCCCTACGGCTACGCCAATGCTGACGGCTCCGGCAGCGTGGTTCGTATCCGAACCAGTTATCGCAAGCGCACCATCACCCTGCGCACCACCCTGCCCAATGGCACCGTGCTGCCAGCCAACCTCTACGGGCCGCCGGTGAGCGCCACCTACCCCGTCGGATACTTCGTTGAGGACTTCGAGTACATCGCCGGGCTCGGCGATCTGGACCAGTTCAACGGCCGCGTCTCAGTGACCCCCGACTATCCGGCGGGCATCTACTGCTACTACTCCACGATCGATACCAGCCTGAACTCGGAGTACCCCTACATCATTGGTCCGCAGTACCGCGGCGTAGTGGTGGCTGGCAACACGGGCATGGGTGGCCACAACACCATCCCGACCAGCGCGGCCACCTTCTGCTGCACGCCTTGCTTCGCTGACCTGAATGGAGATCGCCTCATCGACGGGGCCGATCTGGCCAGCCTGCTCTCTGCCTGGGGCACGGTCGGTGGCGCTGGCGACATCAACCGCGACGGCGCGGTTAGCGGCGCAGACCTTACTGAGTTGATGTCGGCTTGGGGCACTTGCCCCTAGCCCCCGCAATGCCGGTGACAGGAATCGAACCTGCACTCCTTTAGAGGGAACCGGATTTTGAGTCCGGCGCGTCTGCCAGTTCCGCCACACCGGCTAGTGTGACCTTGATTGTCGCCCGATTCGGCCCTCCCGGCAAGCCCTACTCCGCGTCCAGCGGCGCACCTCGCGTGTAGTTGGGGCTCTCGCGCACGATCTGGATGTCGTGCGGGTGGTTCTCCACCACGCTGGCGGCACTGACCCTGATGAATCGACTATCGCGCTGGAACGCGTCGATCGTCGCGCAGCCGCAATAGCCCATCGCCGAGCGCAGCCCGCCCACCATCTGGAAAACAAACTCCTTGAGCGAGCCGCGGTACGGGACCCGCCCCTCAACTCCTTCCGGCACGAACTTGCCTCGGCCAGCCTGCCCGTATCGATCGGCGCTACCCGCCGACATCGCACCCTCGCTGCCCATGCCGCGGTATGTCTTGAACCGCCGCCCGCGGTGCAGCACCAGTTCTCCCGGGCTCTCATCGAGCCCGGCGAAGAGCCCGCCCAGCATGGCCGACTGTGCGCCAGCGGCGATTGCCTTGGCGAGGTCACCCGACAGCCGGATGCCGCCATCTGCGATCAGTGGCACATCAGCCTTGGCACAGGCCCGCGCCGCTTCAAGGATCGCCGTGATCTGCGGCACGCCCACGCCAGTCACCACGCGGGTGGTGCAGATTGAACCGGGGCCGATTCCCACCTTCACCGCGTCGGCTCCGGCGTCAATAGCGGCCTGCGCGCCATCGGCAGTGCCATAGTTGCCCGCGATGACTTCAATCTGGAACCGGCGCTTCAACTGCTTCACGGTCTCCAGCACATTGGCGCTGTGTCCGTGGGCCGTGTCAACCACCAGCACATCAGCTTCGGCCTGCACCAGCGCCTCAGCCCGGTCGAACTGCAGCACACCGATTGATGCGCCGACGCGCAGCCGGCCGCGCGCATCCCGGCAGGCTTGCGGATGGGTGCGAGTGTTCTCCACATCGCGCATGGTGATCAGGCCACAGAGGTTTCCGGCCTGGTCCACCAGCGGCAACTTTTCCACCCGGGCCCGGCTCATGATTTCGCCAGCCACTTCCAGCGAAGTGTTGGCGGTGGCAGTCACCAACCCCTCGCGGGTCATCACCGTGCCAACCGGGGTGCTCGGAGCGGCCCCAGCCAGGAACTTCATATCCCGGCGAGTCAAGATGCCGACCAACTTTCCCTTGCGCGAACCATCCGCAGTGACCGGGAAGCCGCTGACTCCGTGCACAACCATCAGTTCACTGGCCTGAGCCACAGTCGCCTCGGGGCTCAATGTCACCGGGTCGGTGATGATCCCGTTCTCGCTGCGCTTGACCTTGGCCACCTCCCCTGCCTGGCGTTCGGGAGACATGTTCTTATGGATGATGCCGATGCCCCCCTCCTGAGCCAGCGCCCGGGCCAGCGGGGCCTCGGTAACCGTGTCCATCGGCGCCGAGACTAGGGGGATCTCCAACGAGATCGACCGCGTCAGTTTGGTGCGCGCATTGGCCCGGTCGGGAGTGATGTCGCTGAACCGCGGGATCAGCAGAATGTCGTCGAAAGTGATGCCGTCGAGGACGACCTTGTGCTCCATCTGTGGAATATGCACCCCCGGGGTGGGCGCTGTCAACTCTGAACCCCTCGGCCGCCGAGGGTGGCCTCCAAAGCCCACTCCTGAGGTCGACAACCGTGCTACCGTAAGCGGCTCACCCCTTCGCGCCATGGTCCAGAACAAGCAGGAACTGCTCTCCCCCGTTTCAACCGCCAAGCGCGGCACTACCGCCGGTGAAGGGCGCAAGGCCTGGATGAGTTGGCTCGAGGCAACCGTCCGCTACGAGGGCAGCGACCTGATCGTCAAGGCCAATCTGGCGCCGCGCATTCGCCACCGCGGCGCGCTGAAGGACCTGACCGTTCCGGCCATCACCGAGGACCTTATGTTCCAGGTGGCCAAGGACATTCTCGACGCCAATCAGCTCGACTACTTCGAACGCCATGGCTCGATCGACTTCGCCTACGACTTCGACCGGGGACGCCGCTTCCGAGTCAATATGTTCATGGCCCGTGGCAGGCCATCAGTCGCCGCCCGCCTCATTACCAGCAAGATTCGCAAGTTCGAAGAGCTGTACCTGCCGCAGATCCTCGGCGATGTCTCCATGAGTGCTCAGGGCTTGATCCTCTTCTCCGGCGTCACCGGCTCCGGCAAGTCCACTTCCATCGCCTCGATGCTGCAGTATGTGAACGAGCGCAAGAAGGTGCACATCATCACCATCGAGGATCCGATCGAGTACATCTTCGAGGACGCCAAGGCGACCATCAATCAGCGCGAGGTGGGCATCGACGCCACCAACTTCAACGACGCCCTGCGGGCCCTGGTGCGCGAGAACCCCGACGTGGTGCTGGTCGGTGAGATGCGCGACTACGAAACATTTGAAGCGGCGATCCGCGCCGCCGAAACCGGCCACTTGGTCTTCGGCACCATTCACGCCTCCAGCGCCTGGCAGACCTTTGGCCGCATTTATGACCTCTTCCCGGAGAACGAGCGCGAGCAGATCCGCAAACTGCTGGCCTACAACCTGCGGGCCATCATCTATCAGAAGTTGCTGCCGACCCTGCGCCCGGAGATCGCCCGCATTCCGGCGCTGGAAATCCTGCTGAACACTCCGGCGGTGCAGAAGTATGTCCTCGACGGCCGCGAAGGTGAACTGCTGGACATCATCAAGCAGTCAACCGAAGAGGGAATGTTGGACTTCACCAGCAGTCTGGTGCAACTAGTGGAAACTGAGTACATCCACCAGAAGGTGGCGCTGGAAGCGACCCCCAAGCCGGAAGAGTTGAAGATGCGGCTGAAGGGGATCGGCTGATGGCCGGTTCGCTGGTGTTGTTTCTGGCCGACGAGCCGGTGGC
>SYPI01000066.1 GCA_005804005.1 Planctomycetia bacterium | reverse complement strand
CGCATTTCCCGCAGCGCCGTGCGCACCAGTCGCAGTTGCCCGAGGTCGGTCTCATCACTGGCCAGATGCAGCGCGGTAAGCGCCATCTCCTCGACCAGTCGATTGCGGTGCCGGGCGTCAGCACTACGGGGGGCACCCAGCACTGTCTCTACCAGTGAGTCAATGTCGCGACGAAATCCTTCGGCAGTGTCACTCATGGAAGTGGCGCATTGTGGTCGAAACCTCCCCCGCCTGCTATCGGCGGGGCGAGTCTCACCTCCCCGGCCCCGAACAGCCCAGGAATAGGTACCACGCCGACTTCCGGCTTCTGCAGAGTCCCATGGACATACACCTGATAGACCTGATCGGCGATAGTGCCGAACAGTTCGCTAAACACTGGCACTACGCCGCGGGGCCGGAATAGCAGCGCGACCTCACCACCCGGGAGTTGCATCGTTCCATGCCCCTGGAAGCTGATGGCGTTCGCCTGCAGGTCGAAGTTCTCAAACTTTACATTGTCATCGACCAGCGAGAAGGTGATGTTGGCGCTCTCAAACGAACTGGAGAGTGGCAGCATCAAGTGAGTGAAATGGGCGAGACCCATGAACAGGGGACTGGCGGCAATCGCGGCGCCCTGCAGAGTGAGTTGTCCCACACCCTGGCGACGGTCCAGCCCGTCGAGCGAACCGCAGAGGGCGACATTTCCCTGCAGAGTGCCGGGCTCACTCGTTGCCCCAACTTCACCAACCAGCAGGGCCAGTGGGACCCCCTGAAAGGTGAGCTCGTATCGCCAGGCGCCCGGCGAATTCGTCCGCACGGTTCCCGCGCCAGCGATGCGGCCCTGGCCGATGGTGGCGCGCGGGCCATCGATCTGAATGAGAGCTTCGCCCGGCTTACGGAAGATCGCAGCCTGACCATGGTTGAAGGGCAGCTCCCAGGCGTGGAAGCGTTCCGTCGCGACGGTGACATCGAACGACTCCTCCGATCCCGCCGCCGCCTTGATTCCCACCACCGCGTCAAGTTGCCGCACCGGCACGCCGACGTTGAGTGCTGCTCCGTGCAGCGTGAGAGTTCCGGCGACGCGGATGGGTTGGCCGCCGCCAGCGGAGGCAACCTGAAGGTCGGGGAGTTCAAGGCTGCGCCATTGCAAGTTCATGCCGCGCAGCACTTCCTCGGCACCGCCAGGGGCCGCCGAGAGCAGCGCCTCTACCGGCATCCAGGTTCGCACGCTGGCCTGCAGGTCGAGCGCCTGTGCGGCGGCGGCTGTTCCATCGACCCAGCCATCAACCGCAAACTCACCGCCGCAGAACGAGCCGACCAGGTCAACGAATTCCAGGGAACCGTTGCGCATCAGCACTCGGCCGCCATCGGCCATCTGGGCCTCGAAGCGCTGGCTGTCCTGACCGAGCGCTAGGGTGATTGGACGGGCAGAAAACTCGTAGGTGTTCGGGTCGTCATCCTGACCCGAGCGGAATGTGAAGTCAGCATCGAACCGCCCGCCGGGGCGCTCCGATTGCCAGAGAGCCAGCGCATCCGCCGCGCCGATGTGGTGGAGGATTTCCGGGATGAGCGGTGACTCAAGTCGGCCGCCACCAATCTGGGCAATCAGTTCCAGAGTGCCGTCGGTGGTTCCATAAGCGCCATCGAGGCAGAGTGAAGTGCGCTGGGGATCGCCCTCTTCACCGATGAGCGCCGTCAGGCCGTCGCACTGAACCGTCGCACCAGCCATCACCAGGTCCCCGCCGGTGGCTGTGAACCGGATGCGGCCATCCGGGGTGCGCAGGTTGAGGCGGCCCGGCTCAATGGTGACCTGAGCGGTTGATGAGTCGCCCTCGGCATCTAGGTGGATCACGGCATCGAAGTCGCCGTGCGGCTGCCAGCGATCCCAGAGTTCCTGCGCCAGCCCGAGTCCGGGACCGGGAATCAGGTCGAGGAGGTAGTCCTCCAGCGCCATCTCCTGCAGCCCCACCCGCAGCGACCAGCGATCGTCCCCGGGCTCGAGCAGCCCCGCCGCGCTGACCTGACCGCGTCCGCGGGTGCCTGAGAAACTCTTCAGGCCAATCAGATCGGGGGTAATGCGCACCTCAGCCCGGCAGTCGGCCAGCGACAGCCCCGTGGGCCAGTGCAGACTTCCACCGCCGAGTTCCTCCAGCAACTCAGTCTGCGGCTGCATCCAGCCGTCACGCAGGGCGCAGTCAATCTGAAAGTCGATCTCCGAATCGCGGCCGGCGAAGATGTGGGCCTGAACATCGAGTTCCCCCTCAAGCGCCAGCGCGTCGAGCAACTGGCCCCCCTGCGACAGTTGCGCTCCGGGCCACGACCCCGGATTCTCGGCGTCCTCCGGGGGAATGGCCGCCCACAGTCGGCGACTGATCCGGTTGGACTCAACCGACAGATAGAGGTCGGGCTCGAACATCGGCTCTCCGGCATCTGACTCGATGTCGATGGTGCCTTTCACCAGCCCCACGCCACCATCCAGCGTAGTGATGCTCAGCCCGGGAGGCCGCAGATCGATGCGGTCAGGCCGGACATCGATTGTTCCGCCGGTTACGCGCAGCGGCAGGGGGAACGGTGTCAGGAGGGCGTCGGCGTTCTCGACGGTGACATAGCCCGACGCATCCACATCCTGATCCGGGCCGATCTCCCGGTGCAGGCGGACCGAAAATCCCACCAGCCCGCCAAGCTGGAACGAGCCTTCATCGCTGAGTCGTCGCATCGCCCCGGCCTCCTCGGCGAGAACCAGCAATTGCGACGGATCAGCCGCCGGGTCTGCGGCCAGCGCGTCCATGATCTGCAGGAGTTTGGCGTAACGCGCTCTGGCCTCGGTGACCTCGGCTGGCGATTGAATGAGCCCGGCACTGCGCATCGAGGCGAAGGCGTTGGGATCGAACAGTGTGTTCAGGGCGTCGCGCAGGCCGCCCTGAAAGCAACTCAGCAGCGTGGGATCAATCGGCACTGAGTGCCCGGAAATCTCCAGATCGACGCCGGGTTGGGAGCCCAGTTCGTGCACGGCGCCGGTGATGCTGATGCGTGCGCCACTGGGGCTGGTGCCACTCAGGTTGCCGATGGTGGCTTCGTGGCCCTCCAGAGTCACATG
>SYPI01000065.1 GCA_005804005.1 Planctomycetia bacterium | reverse complement strand
GCACGACCGCGATTCGATCTACACCATTCCCGATGCCATGCGCGGCGCCGGACTGGATCGCGAGATCCTCTCCATGCTGGCGCTGCATGAACGCGTCGACGCCGCCCATGAAGACCGCGCCCGCGATGCTTGGAGCACATTCAGCCGCCGCTTGGCCGAGCCGCGCACCCGTAAGGTCACCATCGGCATCACCGGCAAGTATGCCGCGTTGCGCGATGCCTACGCCTCCATCGACAAAGCGGTCGAACACTGCGCCATCGCGCTGGGCACCGAAGTCGATCTGCGCTGGATGGACACCAGCGAGATCGACACCGCCGCGCAGGCGGAGTCGCTGCTGAGCCAGGTCGATGGCGTGATCGTGCCCGGGGGATTCGGGACCCGCGGGGTGGAGGGCAAGTTGCGCTGCGTAGAGTTCGCCCGAACCCACAAGGTGCCGTTCCTGGGAATCTGCCTCGGGTTCCAGATGGCGGTCATCGAGTACGCCCGCAATGTGCTCGGCTGGACCGACGCCAACTCCACCGAGTTCGCCCGCGAAGGCACGCACCCGGTCATCAGCGAACTTCCTGACCAGAAGCGCCTCGAGGGGATCATGGGTGGCACCATGCGTCTGGGCGCTCAGGATGTCACTCTGGAGTCGGGCAGTTTTGCCTCATTCCTCTGGGGCGGTCGACTGGCAATCCGCGAGCGATTCCGCCACCGCTACGAAGTTGATCCGCAGTTCATAGCCCAGCTCACCGCAGCGGACTTGCGTTTCAGCGGCCGACATCCCAAGCAGCCGATCATGCAGGTGCTGGAACTGCCCCTGAGCATCCATCCATGCTTCATTGCCGGTCAGTTCCACCCCGAACTCACCAGTCGTCCGCTGGCGCCGCAGCCGTTCTTCATGGGGCTGGTCGCCGCCGCGATCGCCCGAAGAAGCCCGGAGTTCGCGCCCACAGATCTTGGTCGACGCTGGCTTCGGCAGGCGGCGTCGGCGACGCGAACCACAGCGCAATCGTGAGTGCCCCATCGGTACGCCGGGCGCTACAATCCCGCCCCTTCGGCGATGTAGCTCAGCTGGCTAGAGCGAGGGATTCATAAACCCTAGGTCGGCGGTTCGAGCCCGCCCATCGCCATTTCCCCCGCGCGTGGTCTCTCCCCTACCAGGAGCAGGCCAACCAGCGCCACCCCCGCCGCCAGGGCCAGCAAGGCCGCTGGCCCCCACCAACCGAATCGAGCTGCGGCCGACAGCATCACCAGCGGCCCGAGGCCACCCACTACGGCGAATGCACCGTCGTAGGCCACAGCCAGCCCGGAGACTCGCACCGCTGGCACGAACATTGCCGGGAGCAATCCGAGGTATGCGCCGATGAAAGATCCGGCCAGCGCGCCCAACGCAACAGCGGCCCCCGGGCCAACCTCCTCCATCAGCGCGTAGCCCGGGATTGCCGCCAACATGACGGCGATACAGAGCACCACGCAAACGCGACGCGCCCCGAATCGGTCGCCCAGCCAACCGGCGCAGATGTAGAGAACCGAGCCCATGCTGGCCGAAACCAGCGCGATCGATTCAGCTCGGGCCAGCGGAATCTTGAGCACCTGCACCAGGTAACTGGGCAGCGCCAGATACAGCGCCGCCACCACCCAGGCGTGCAGGGCACACATGCACCAGCCGGCCACAACCTGCCGCGGCGCCTGGCGAATCAGAGTCTTCAGCGGCAGCCGCTCAACGCCGCCCGCCGCGTGCAGGCGCGTGAACTCCGCCGTCTCACCCACATGACGCCGAACGAAGTACGCCACCACGCCGACCACGCTGCCGAACAGGAACGCCAGCCGCCAGGCCCAGTCCAGTGCCTCTTCGCTGCCAAAGGCGCGCTCGATGGCCAGCGCCACGCCCTGCCCGAGCAACATTCCGGAGTTGACACCGGCCAGCAGCGTGGCAGTCACCAGCCCGCGGCGCCGCTGGCCAGCGTGCTCACTGAGCCAGCACAGCGACGAGGGAATCTCACCACCCAGCGCCATCCCCTGCAGCAGTCGCAACGCCACCAGCAATACCGGCGCCATCAGACCAAGGGTGGCATAGCCCGGCAGCAGCCCGATGAGCAGCGTGCTGGCGGCCATCCCCAGCACGGTGTGTGAAAACACATACGCCCGGCCACGGCGATCCCCGACATGCGCCCAGAGAATCCCGCCGATGGGCCGCGCCAGATACCCCACAGCAAACACCGCGAATGCCTTCAGCGTGGCTCCGGTAGAGCCTGTCTCGTCGGGGAAGAATGTTGCCCCGATGTGCGGGGCAAACACGGCAAAGATGACGAAGTCGTAGAACTCGAACACCCCGCCGAGAGCCGAGATTGCCGTGGTGCGCAGCAGGCTGGCGGAAGCAACCGGAGCGGCGGCGGTGCGGCTGAGATTTGAGTTCACCGTCAGGAGTCTAACGCTCGGAACCAGGCAAACGCCCGACGCGCGACTCGAACGCGCGACCTCCAGTTTAGGAAACCGGTGCTCTATCCAACTGAGCTAGTCGGGCGGCGGAACCCGAATCAATGGCCTGAGTCGGTGTCGGGCGGATACCTGCCCGGTCCTGCCTTGTCGGCTCGCGCCTGGAGGAAGTAGGCGACGCACCAGCCGCCGAGGAAGAGCAGCCAGAGGACATTGGCGATGAGGACTTGCTGAGCGCCCATGAGGCAGGTTCTCCGAGGTGACATGAACTATAGTACGGTCGATTCCGCCGTGCCCGAGGACACGGCCGCCTGCATTCCGGTGGAGTCGCGCCGAATGCCACACCTTAAGACTGCTGCTAGAGGCGTCGCGATCACGATGGTGGGAGCCCTCGTTGCCCGGGCGCTCTCCTTCGGCTCGCAGATTGTCGTGGGCGTGTACCTGTCTGAAGCGGACCTTGGCGTCTTCGCCACCGCTCTGGGCATCCTGGGTGTCACCGGGCTTCTGCGGGCTGGCGGTACTCACTTCTACCTGGGCACCATGCCCTCCTCGGACTACGAGCGCGAGGCTGGACCATTCTTCTGGTTCGGACTGCTCTGCTGCACCATCGGCGCCGTCGCCACATGGGCCGTCGCCCTGCCAGCCCAGTCGTGGTACGGCGAAGCCGCACTGGGGCCGACCCTGTTCATTCTCGGCCTGCAACTCCTGTTCAACGCGATCGGCCAACACGCCCGCGCCCGCATGCTCAGCGACATGCGATTCAAGGGGTTAACCCTCCTGGACACCGCTCTGGCAGTAGTGCGTCTGGTCGCCACTTGGTTCCTAGCCGCCAATGCCTGGGGACCGCTGGCGCTGGCCATTCCGGTCTGCCTTTCCACAATGGTTGAAACCGCCTGCTGCCTATCTTTCAGCGGCATCCGTCCAGCCGCCTTCGGCTGTTCGCGTGAGGGGTTCAACGCGGTGCTGCCCAAGATGCGCTGGATCGTGCTCCTGGGGGTGCTCTCGACCATCACACTCCAAGGCGACTACCTCATCGGCTCGCTGCTCATCGGCGCCAGTTCACTGGGCCTCTACTTCTTCGCCTATCAACTGGCCAGCCAGCCAGCCATGCTGATGGTGGTGAACCTGCAGAGCGTCTTTGCACCGACCATCTCGCGTCTGCGCGGCGATCGAACCCGCGAGCGACTGGCGATGGCTGGCGCGTTCCAAGGCAGCATGCTGTTCGTGCCCACAATCGGCATGGGGATGGCGGCGATGTTCCCGCCCACCGAGCAATTCATCTGGGGAGGGAAATGGGCCGGGGCAAAGCTGCCGATTTACCTGCTGACAGTCGGGCTCAGTTACGCCACCTGTCTGGCAGTGCTGACTGGCCCGCTCATGGGGCTGCGCGAGTTCCGTCGGGTGGCGCTGCTAGATGCCTGGCGCGCCGGAAGCGTGCTGGCCGGGGCGGCGCTTGGCGGGCTGATTGCCTGGCGGTTCAAGCTGGACGATGTCTCAGGGGCGATCGCCCTGGCCGCCGGAGTCGGACTCACCACTGGACTGGTCTGTGCCAATCGGATGCAGGTGACCATGCGCGAGTTCGGATTTCCCATTCGCGAGACGATTCACGACCTGCTCTTCGCGCCGACTCTGGCGGTGCTGGCCGCCATCGCCGCTGACGCGGTGTCGGCCAGTCTGCTGACCGAGATTCTGGCTCACGGCACGAACGCCCGCCTGGTTGCTCTGTGTGACATGGTGCTGACCGGGACCTTGTATGTCTCGCTCTCGATAGCCGCGGCCCGCTTGGCGGCGACCCCGACCATCATCGCCACCATCGAGGTACTGCCAGTCGGTGTCCGGCCGCTGGCCCGTCGCCTACTCTTCCTGTAGAGGCGAGTTGCGGCCCTCGTCGGGCGCCGAGACGAACCATGAGACGCGCACGGACGACCACTCTCGCCGCAGCACTCGCTGCCCTGCCGCCGATTGCCGTCTGGAACCCGGCCATGCCTCAACGATTGGTTGACGCAGTCCGCGTTGAGCCATCGATGGATATCACCCGGGTCGCGTTCGATCTGCACGGACTCCCGCAAGGATTGCGGGCGGTGGAAATCAGCGGTCTTGGGGCTGAACTTGTCGGCGATCCGCGTGACCGCTGCCTGGCGCCCAACGGGGAACTAGGGCCATACCCAAGTCCGTGGCTGACGCACGGTTCAGCCGCGGCGTCGGCGCAAGTTGGCTCGTTCCTGCGCGCCCTGAGCGCCACCGGCGAGCGAGTTGATCTGATTCTGGTCGATCCCAGGCGCACTCTGAGCGCCGAGTCACTGGGCGAGCCCGCCCCGCAGGTGTGGGCGGCAATCGCCGCGGACCGGCGTTTCGCCCCGTGGGCCCAGCCGCTGGGCATCAAGAGTCTGACCAACATGCACCCGGGCACCACCGATTGGATTCGCTGGCAGTATGCCATCGGCGGGGTGTTCGATGCCGCCGCCGCGGCGGCGTTCACCGCGCCCGCGCGGGCCAACCTGCCCGAGGCGAAGTGCTCGATCGCCGGCAGTTACTCAATCGCCCCAGAGCGGGCTTCGATTCACTGGAATCCATCTCCCGAAGTGCGCACTCGTGGGGCCAACTTGGCCGAGGCGTCGCCGATTCACGACGGTTGGATCTCACCGGCGGCGGAGGTTTGGCAAGGGGCCGGTCTCGGGCCAGCGGGCGGTTCGGCTTTCGACGCCTTTCGCAAGGAAGTTCATCGGGCCCGCTCCATGCGGCTGAGTGAGAAAGCGCCGAACCGGCCATGGTTTCGCGGCGACACAGTTCCGGCCGATCTGGCTTCTCCGTTTACCAACTCTCCACTGCAGAGTGAACTGGTGCGCCACCTGCTGTTGATGGGATGCCCCGGGGCTTGCATCGTTGGCGACGGCGGCTGGCGCGAGGCGCTGCTGACAGCAGCGGTGGAACTCAATGACCACGCCGCGCTCTCAGGCGAATGGCTGGAGACTCCGGCACCGCTCTGGACTGACCGAGTGGTTGTCACCGGGGCGCGAACCGCCACGAGGCAGATCTGGCGAATCGCGGCGATTGATGGCATCACCCGGGTGCAGGTCCTCATCAACGCGCAACCGCGGACGGTTGAGATCGCTCCCGGCCAGACCGGCGCCTGGCTGGTGCTCGGGATATCGCAGGTACTCGGCCGGGTTGAATCCGGCGCGATCCAGTTCGCGGCATTTGAGGCTGCGCCCACATTGCCCCGGGTGATCACTCGCGCCAACGCCTTCCTCTCCACTGACTTCGCCCACCGATTGCACGAGTTGGGTGTCTCCACCGATTGTCTGGAGATCTACCCACAGAACCCGCCGGTAGGTGATGACGATGGCGACCCGCATCGGCTGGCGGCTGCCGCGCCGGGTGGGGCTGGCACCGAGCAATCCAAACTCGATTTCGACGGCTGGAACCTGACCCACTTCCCACGCAAGGCGTATGGGTGGGGCCCGACCGCCGTCAGTGGCGGCGATAGCGGACACCTCTCCGAGTGGGTGGATGCCTCACCGGTGCTGGAGGTCATCCAGAATCCAAGCGCCTTCGATGGACTCATCGATGTGGACTACGAGGGTTGGTGCGCCGAGTGGCGCGCCGCTGATCCGCGGGGAATGACCCCGGGAGATCGCCACCTGATGCAGAGCTTCGCCCCGGCGCTGAGTTCGCTCCGCAACCACTATCCTCAGGCCCGAGTCGCTTTCTATGGACTCCCTGAGGGTTGGTGGTCACCCAATCCGGCCGGACCGGGAATCATGGCCGCCCTCAGCGACAGTCCGGTGCTGCTAGGCGACTCGGCGGTTCCCTTGCCCCGCGGCGGTGGCGGCGCCGATGCCTTCCGCATGACTCGCCGACAGATGGACGCCGCCCTAGCCCGAGTCGATGACCCGGAGTTCGTGGCGTTCGTCGCCGAGCATATTGATGTGCTCACGCCCAGCGCCTACATGCGTTCGCAGGACGATGGCCGTCCCGGCTGGCCGGGAACAGAGTTGGTCGGGGCGAGCACTGAGGCAGAGCGCGCCGCAGCGGCGCAAATCGGGGCGCGAACCGCCCCGCCAGGAAAGGATTTGGAGGCGTGGAATCGAAATGTGTACCGCGGAGTGCTTGGGACACTCGGTACGCGATCCATAGCGCTCTTCACCGATCCAACCGCCCCTTCGCTCGGCGCGCACTCCAGCAATTACTGGCGGACCCGCTTTGAGGTCCAGGTCTGCCGAAGACTGCAGGCCAATGTGCAGAAGCTCAGCGGACGGCGCCTGCCCATCTACCCGGTGGTCGGCTGGCACAATCCCACCGGACTACAGAGCGAGACCACTGTCTTGCCGCCGTTCTCCGTTGCCGAGTTCCGCGAGG
>SYPI01000064.1 GCA_005804005.1 Planctomycetia bacterium | reverse complement strand
GGCCTCCCCGATCACCGGAGCAAACTTGAAGCCGTGCCCGCTGAATCCGGCGGCCATGAACACTCGACGGTGCCCCGGCGCGCGCCCCACCAGAAAGTTCTGGTCGGGAGTCATTTGGTAGATGCAGATGGCCGAGGCGTGGAGTGGGCCAGCAACAGGGCTGAGGTACCGCGCCACGCCCTCATTTAGCCGCTCGACCTCCGCCGCAGTTGCGGTCCGTCCCATCGCGTCGGGGTCGCAAGTCGGCCCGGGCAGATGCCAGGCTACCTTGATTCCCTGCGGCGGCGGCTGATCTGCGCCGCATGGCACGCCGTAGAACGCTCCTGCCTCGCCCTCGTCAAAGAGGAATCCCGGCATGCGCGACTCATCGGCGGCGGCCTGATCAATCGGTTCGGCCCAACCAAGCGGCTGTCGCGCCGGGCGAATGGGCAATCCGAGTTGATTGGCGAGTCGGCCGGTCCACGCCCCGGCAGTCAGAACCAACGAGTTGGCCGCAATCGTTCGGCCATCGACATCCACTTCTACTCCGTCGGCCACTTCGCGCCAGGCATCCACTCGCGCCCCTTCACGCAGCTGAGCTCCGGCTTCTCTCGCCAGCCGCCAGTTCACGGAGATGCATTGCTCTGGCCGCGCAAAGCCGGCGCGAGGTTCATGGAGGCACTCGAATCCTGCGGGGACGCGGAACTGCTTCCAGCGAGACATCACACCCGCTGCGCTCAGCCGCTCGATCGGTACACCGAATTGTCGAGCGCTGTGCAGACTGCCACGCACCACCGGCGAGCCGGGGGCGCCGCCATACACAACTCCGGCCTGGTGGAACAGCCTCTCCCCAGCGCGCGCCCCAAGCGCAATCCACATTTCCCGGGAGCGCATCGCCAGCGGCACATAGTCGGGGTGCTCGAAGTACGCCTCCCGCACGATTCTGGAGTGACCATGTGAAGACCCCTGATCGTGGGCGCAGGTGCGCGCTTCCAATCCAAGCGCCCGCAGCCCCAGGTCGGCGCAGGCAAAACATGTCGCGCTGCCCATCGCGCCGCAGCCAACCACGATCACATCGAGTCGGTCCGGCATCGACTTCAGGCTAGCCACCCCTCGCGCCGCCTTGCATTATTGGCCAGTGGCGACTCTAGACTAGTGGGTTCCCCCCAGACAGATGGATCTTGACCAATCGAGTCCGGCTGCATCCCACGCGGGCGGTGCGCCAACCAAGCAAACTCTCAACGCCGCGCTGGCCCTAGTCGCGCTGGGCGTGGTCTACGGCGACATAGGCACCAGTCCGCTCTACGCCTTCCGGGCCTGCTTCTACGGCGACTTCGGCCTGACAGTGCAGCAGCACACGGTGCTGGGAGTGCTCTCCCTCTTTCTCTGGACGCTGATTACGGTCATCAGCGTCAAATACGCCTGGTTCATTCTGAAGGCAGACAATCAGGGCGAAGGCGGGGTGCTGGCGCTTTTGGCTCTGGTCCCAGAGAAGGGTGCGGCACTCTTCTCGTCAGTCAGCACCACCACCATCATGATCGGCGTCTTGGGGGCGGCGTTGCTGTACGCCGATGGGGTGCTGACCCCGGCGATCTCGGTCCTCTCAGCGGTTGAGGGGCTTGAAGTGGCCTACCCCGCTCTGCTGCCCCACACCGAGGGCACTGCCAGCCCGATCGTGCTGGGCATCACCATTGCGGTCCTAGCGACCCTCTTCGCCCTGCAACGGGTGGGCACCTCGAAGATCGGCACTCTCTTCGGGCCGGTGATGTCGATCTGGTTCGTGGTGATCGGCATCCTCGGCGTCCGGGGGATCACGATGCATCCGCAGGTGCTCGAGGCAATCAACCCGGTGTGGATCTATCGAATGGCGCTAGAGGCCCCCGGTCAGACATTCATCGTGCTGGGCGGCGTCATGCTCTGCATCACCGGGGGTGAGGCGTTGTATGCCGATCTGGGCCACTTCGGCCGTCGCCCCATCCAATTGGCTTGGTACGCGCTGGTTTTGCCAGCGCTACTCCTGAATTACTTCGGGCAGGGCGCGTTCCTCATTGAGCACATACCTCAATTGCAGGCGGCTGGCTCGGACGCTGCGGCAGTGCTGGAGCGCGAACACAACCCGTTCTTTGCTCTGGCGCCCCAGAGCACTCGCCTGGCGCTGGTGATTCTGGCCACGTCGGCGGCCGTAATCGCCAGCCAATCCATCATCACCGGAATGTTCTCGCTCACCTGGCAAGCCATCCAGTTGGGTGTGCTGCCACGGTTCCGCGTCGTCAACACCTCGATGCAGGGCGGGCAGGTGTTCGTGCCATTGGTGACTGCGGTGGTCGGGTTCGGCTGCATTCTGGTTGTGCTGACCTTCCAGCAGTCAAGCAACCTCGACGACGCCTACGGACTGGCGGTGTCGGCGACCATGGCTGGCACCACGATCCTGTACGGGATTGTGATGCATCGACACCGCAATTGGGGATGGTTCCGCGCGGGACTTTTCCTGACCACATTCCTGCTCATCGACCTGCTCTTCCTGAGCGCCAACCTGATCAAGGTTCCCCACGGAGGATGGTTCACACTGGCCCTCGGCGGGGCGCTTGCCTTTGTGATGTGGACCTGGATCAAGGGGCGGCGAATTCTCGCGCAGCGCTTCGCCAAGCAGACTCTGGAGTTTGACCATCTTCTGAACAGCCTCGACGGCCACCCGGTTCATCGCGTCGAGGGAACGGCGGTTTTCCTCACCCCGCTGACCAACGGGGTTCCGCCCACGCTGATGCACCACCTGAAGCACAACAAGGTGCTCCACAAACAGGTGGTAATCATGAGCATTCAGGGGGCGCGCGTGCCGTATGTCTCGGAGGACTCCTGTCTGGAGGTGACGCCCCTGCGCCTTGGCTTCTGGCGGGTGGTGGCCCGCAACGGATTCCTTCAGCCAGCGCGAGTGCCCCGATTCCTGCGTCTGGCGGCCGAGCATGGGCTGGAAGTCAGCGAAGGAACCACCACCTACATTCTGGGCCGATCGATCATGACTCCGCGCGGCAACGCCAAGCTGCCCATGTTCCAGAAGCGCCTGTTCTGTCTGCTCGGTCAGGTCTCGGCGAACAACCCGGCTCAATACGACATCCCCCCGGGCCGCATGGTTGAGATGGGAATCCAGATAGACCTGTGATGGAGCTGCCGCCAATCGCTGGCACGCCCGACGCCGCTGCTCACGAGGTCGCGCTCTGGATCTGGTTGGCGTTCATCGGTGCCATTCTGGCCATCATCACTGCCGACCTGCTGATGTTCCACCGGCGGCCTGGGGTCATCAGTATGCGCTCGGCGATGCGCATCTGCGCCTTCTGGATTGGACTTGCGGCGGTGGTGGGTCTGGGAGTCTGGCAACTTCTTGGGGCGGAAGCCGCCATCCAATACGCCACCGCCTATGTGGTGGAGGAGTCGCTGTCGGTCGACAATGTGTTTGTCTTCGCCGTGATATTCCAGCGCATGGGAGTGTCGCGCGACAGCCAGCCGCGTGTTCTCTTCTGGGGGATCATCGGGGCGATCATCCTGCGCGGACTATGCATCGCTGGTGGCCTGGCGCTCTTGAATTGGTTCGCCTGGATCATGTATGTCTTCGGCGCCATCCTGCTCTGGACCGGATGGAAGATGCTGCAGAGCGCCCAGTCGGGGCCGGAGTTCTCCCCGGAGAACAGCCGGATCCTGCGAATCGCCCGGCGGTTCCTGCCGATTTCTGCCCAGTATCAAGGGAGCAGATTTCTGGTCCGGGAGAACGGCCGCTGGCTGGTGACGCCGCTGCTGCTGGTGCTGCTGGTGGTGGACTTCGCCGATGTCATCTTCGCAGTTGACTCCATTCCTGCGGTGATGGGCGTGACGCAGATTCCATTCGTGGTGTTCAGCTCAAACATCATGGCCATCCTCGGGCTACGCGCGCTCTACTTCGCCGTAGCTGGCCTGCTGGAGCGGTTCCACATGCTGCACTTCGGACTGGCGGTCATC
>SYPI01000063.1 GCA_005804005.1 Planctomycetia bacterium | reverse complement strand
GCCACCAATATGCAGCCCTCGGCCTGCAGGTAGATCTGATACGGGCTCGGGTTCACCACTCGCAGGGCGCGGTAGAGATCGAACGGGTCGGCATTGGTGGTGCGTTCGAAGCGCTGGCTCAGCACCACCTGGAAGGCGTCGCCGGCGGAGATGTACTCGCGGATCCGGTCAACGGCAGCCAGAAACTGGGCGCGGGGGAAGGTGTTGGCTGAAGGCGCGGCCGGCCGCTTCGATGTGTCCAGATCAACACCACCATGAGACAGCGAGACGCCCGGCTCGGCCAACGCGCGGACCATTGCATCCACCTGAGAACGGGCCTGTTCCCGGGCCCGCTCTGTCGAGCCGCCGTGCTCGGCCGGGTCGGCGGTGGATACCAGCGTGACGGTGCGCTCGACATGGTCGAAGATGGCGACCTCGCGGTAGAGGCTGAAATGCAGATCTGGCAGGCTGCGGTCATCCCCCGGGGCGCGGGCGAACGAAAGATGGGATGGCTCCAGCCAGCGGACGGCATCGAAGGCGGCCATGCCGACCCAACCGCCGGTGAAGGTTGGCGGCAACGCGCCGTCGGCATCCACTACACACGGCGGGCAAATGGTGCGGGGCAGTTCAAGCGGATCGGCGCACTCAACTTCACGAACCGTGCCAGCGCGCGAATCGCGAATCGTGGCCTGTGCTCCACTGGCGATCACCTCGACTGCGGGCCGCGCGCCGATGAGCGAGTACCGCCCGACTTTGCCCCCCTGCTCAACGCTCGCGAAGAGGAAACTCGGCGCCAGCCGATCGTCCGGCGCCACCAGCCGCCGATAGGCCAAAACCGGAGTGAGGTGATCGCTGAGCAGGCGCCGGACATGAGCCACCAGCCGAGTGCTCATCGCAGTCCCCTGAGTGGCAACCGCTCTGCGCCGCAGATGGCGATGGCGATGGCATCGGCTACATCGGCTGGCCGCGGAGGCTTGGCGAGCCCACAGCGCGCCATGACCGCGCTCTGCACCTGTCGCTTGGTGGCATGGCCGTTCCCGGTCAGCGCCTTCTTCACCGCGGTAGGCGAGAGTTCGGTGAGGCCGAGCGAACGCTGCCCCGCGGCCAGCAGGATCACTCCCCGGGCGTGAGCCATGAGGATCGAAGTTGCCGGGTGCTTGGGCCGCGAAAACACCGATTCAACAACCATGTGCGAGGGACGGTACTCGCTCAGCACCGCCTCCAGATCCGCCGCCAGTTCACCGAGGCGGTGAACCAACGGGGTTCGGGCGCTCAGGCGGAACACCCCGGCATCCACGATGCACACTGCCCCGCGCGCTGACAGTTCCAGACAGGCGTATCCGGTTCGCTGAAGACCCGGGTCAATTCCCAGGACGCGCCTTGCCTTTGCTGCCACACGCGGCGCGGTTCGCCCGACCATGGCGGCATCCTACGGGTTTGCATCGGCCGCACCGATGGCGCGCAGCGTCAGCGTGACCGCACTGCCCTCAGGCCACACTCGCTCGGTGAAGACCTCCCAGGCCGGGTCCTGCACATCAGCGCTGTCGCTCATAACGCTGGCGCAGGCGATGAGTTCATCGCCGAAGGTGACCAGCCCAACCACGCTGCCGCTGAGATCGGCGGCGTATACCTCGGGCGAATCGGGCTGGCGATTCAAGCGAATCAGTAGCGAACCAGCGAATACGAACCGCAGTTCGCCGGTGGCGTCGCGCTGCGCACCCAGGGCGCGAACGAGCCGCTGCACTGGCTCAAGGCGCTTGTCTGGTCCGGTGGCGAGTACCTCCACGGAGGTTCCCTCGGGGAAATGAGCGACCAGTGCGTTTGAACTATTGACCGACCAACTTCCCGGACGCCCCGGCACGCCCCCAGCCAAGAGCAGCGCGGCATGAATGTCGCTCGGTCGCGCCGCCACGGCAAAAATGGCTTCGTGCTCGCGAGTTCCGGCGGCGCATACCACCTGTTCCAGCGGGCCCTCGCCAAGACAGACCCGCGCCTGAACGCGAACTTCGTGAGTCGCCAGGCACACTTGCACATCTGGGGCGGTGTTCAGCCATTGCGGCGCAATGTGCGGCGGCGGCGCTGGCAACTCAGCCGCGCATCCCCACAACAGCGCCGCGATTAGGCCTAGTGGCATGCGCATCAGCGGAGTCTCCCACCTGCCGGAGAAATAAAAAAGGCCCGGCGGAGGCAAGCCTCACGCCGAGCCCTTCCGGGGGCAATGTTGGAAACGCTGGTACTCTAGGTAACTCGCATGAGATGTCAAGTTGGCAAACCAAATGACCGGATTTGGTTGAGTCCGTCCATCCAGAGCCACCATCCCGGGAGTCTTCCCTCCCAATGAAATCGTCGACTCTCTTGCGCCGCGAGGTCCGCCTGAACTTGGGGCAATCTGCAGGATCCCATTATGCGTCAAGCGGTTACGGCGGGCGTCCGGCGATGGAGAGGCTCGGCTGTGCGCTAACGCTGGCTGTGGGGGTCCGGGCCGTGCCAAGTGCGGCGGACGGATATGTCGTTTCCATTTCTAAAGTCGATGCGGCCGTGCGTGAGCGCCTTGTCCCGATTCTGGAGGCAGCGTTTGGGGGACCAGCCGAGCGACCCCTGATCCATCACCTGCCTCAGCGGCTCCTGCTGGCACTCGATGGAGCGCTGCCCCATCCGGTTGAGAGTCTGGAGCTTGCCCCCCTTTCCACCATGCGCCTGCTAGCGGAGAAGACCATGCCGCAGTCGATCCTGTTGAGCGCTTCGTTCGAGTTTGCCGCCAGCCACCGCCTCCATTCACCCAGCCTCAGCGAGGCGGAGAACCGCGCCCAGTACGGCCGCTGCAACAACGCCTGCGGCCACGGACACAACTATCGGATTGAAGTGACGGTGGAGCATGCCACTGATGGCCCCTCGCGGCTCCCCGACCTGGAACGAGCGGTGCAGGCCAGCGTCATCTCGCGCTTCGACCACCAGAATCTGGATGCCCTGCCGGAGTTCGCTGGCAAGGTGACCAGCGTGGAGAACATCGCCGGAACTGCGTTTGGAATGCTCGCCAGCGCGCTGGGCACCGCGGGCATTAGGTTGCGGCGCTTGACGATCTGGGAAACCGACCGAACCAGCGCTACCGTGGAAGCGGCCAACTAGCCGAGGTCTTCTTCGCCCAGCAGCGTGTAGCGCTTGCGCATAAGGATCTGCCCGGCCAGCTGTGTGTCGTCGACTGCCAGAGCGATGGTTGGGTTGCCTTCGCGCCCAGCCAGAACCGGATAGGCGAAACGAATGTTGAGTTCCGCGGCCAGCAGGTGCAGGCAGACAGTAGTGAGGGTCTGGTTGGAACTCAGTTCCACCACCAGCAGATCGACTTCGCTGAAGGTGTACTGCTTGCGGCGCAGCGCGTGTCGCGCGGCATCGGCGTTGTTGAAGATCATGCGCACCACGGCGTGATCGGAGGAATCCATGACGCTGAACGCGGCGATGCATAGTCCAGGCGCATCACCGACGATCTGCAGCAGTTCCGCGAGCTTGCCGACCTTGTTGTCCAAGAAAACCCCGAACTGCCGCACGGTTGGCGGGGCGTAACCCTGTTCAGTCTCTGGACTTGTGAACTGGGCCATGGCGCCTGCTGCGGCGAGTGTAGCAAAGGCACAAACCCACGCTGCCCGCGGCGCGTGGCTACGGAATGTTGAAGAGCCGCTCGGGAGGGGTCAGGCGCTATCAGCCCCAGTGGCTCAGCATCACTGCCAAGTCACCGCCATCGGTTGCGCCGCTGGAATCCAGGTCGGTCACGCCGGTGGCGCCCCAGCCGCTGAGCAGCACGCTGAGGTCACCGCCATCCACATGGCCGTCGGAATTGAAGTCTCCCGGGATGATCGCCGCCCACGGGCCAGAAAACACCACGCCCGTGAAACTGGGACTCACATTTAGCCCGATGGCCGACACGCTCGGCGGCAGCGAGGCCGTCGGCACATCAAAATGAATGGTTTGCACGGTGAACTGATCGAAGCTGGTGGTCGCCCCTGCCGTCACGAATCGACCGGTCAGGGTGCTACTCACCGGAGAATCAAAGAAGTACGTGCCGGTGTCGATGCCGGAAGTCACATAGTTCATCTGCACCCGGAGCGGGGCGCTGGGGTAAGTCACATTCCCGCCGGCACCAACCGGCGAGATGACTGGCGCGGTCAGGTCGATCTGCAAATCGGCGAGGTTCACTCCCAGCGAGGCCTGACAACCGAAGATGGGAATGCAGAAGAAGGCGAATGAATAGGTGGCCGGACCCAAGTCCAAATGCATCGACTGAATCTGCGCCGAGGTCGCGCCAGTTGCGCCAGGCGCCAGACGCGCCACCAGATTCCCCGCCAGGGTGTGGGTGCGGGTCTCGGTATCCGAGCTGGTCCCGTAGGTCGAATGGGTGATAGAGATTTGCACGGTGACCGGGATGCTCGCTCCGGCCGGAGCCGCGACAGTGGCTACGGCGTCGCCCGGCGCCAGAGTCACACAGGTTGCGGCGGCCAAAGCAGCGATGCAGTCGATGTGCATGGTCTTCATCTATGGGTCTCCGATTCGGATTCAGCCTACCACCGACCATGCCCCTGCCAAAGCCTCAACGGACCATTCTTGGCACTCTCTGGGGCCACGGGGGTAGAGTCGGCGCGTGAACGAACTCGCCTGCCTCGTCCTAGTCGCCACCTGCACCGCCGCCGCCCCGCTGGAGGATGGGCTGAAGTTCAGCCAGCTCTGCGATGACTACCAGTCGTTCGTGGATTGGGAGTTCCCCGAGGGGGCGCTGGTTCAGGGAAGGCCAACCGATCCAACTCGCGTCACTGAAGTCAGTCTGGCGGCGATCGAGCGGCGTCAGATTCGCACCGCAGAGTTTCTCGCCGCCCTAGAGGCGCTGGATCGCGACGCACTCAGCGAAGCGGACCAACTCGATTTCGACTTGTTGAAGCGGGAACTGCAGCGATCGGTGGACGGCCATCGCTTTGAGTCGTGGTCCATGCCGATCGCCCAACGCTTCGGTATCCAGACCGACATTCCGCAGATGGCCGATCATGTGCCGCTGAACACCGAGGCCGACTACTCCAATCTGCTGGCCCGGCTGGGGCATGTTCCGCAAGCCCTGCGCGATACGCGGGAAGTGCTCGACTACGGGCTGAAGCGCGGGCGCACAGTGCCGCGCGTGGCAATGGCGGGCGTGGTTGATCAGTGCGATGCCATTGTCGCCGCTCGGCTGGGGCAGATTGAATCCAAACTGCGCGCCATGCCGCGATCGATCGACCCACAGCGACGCGCCGAACTGCTGGCCCAATTCGAATCGGCCCGCACGGAGATCATTGTGGAGGTGGCCCTCCTGCGCGAGATGCTGGCGGAAACCTACATCCCGGCCTGCCGCCAATCAGTGGCCTGCGCCGCGCTGCCAGATGGCAGCGCTCTGTATGACTTCGAACTGGAGCGACACACCACCACCCCGCTCGACGCTATAGCCATTCACCAGCTCGGCCTGGCTGAGGTGGCCCGCATCCGAGCCGAGATGATGTTGGTCATCCGCCGCACCGACTGGTGGAACGACTGGCAGGGCGAACTCAACAGTGCCAGCGACGACCAGATCTTTGCCAGCTTCGTGAACTACCTACGCGAGACCCCCCGCTTCTATTGCACCACTGCTGAGGAGCTGCTCACTGGATACCGCGAAGTGTGCAAGCGCATCGACGCCAACCTTCCGGCACTCTTTGGCACCCTGCCGCGCCTGCCCTACGGCGTGCGCGAGATTCCGCGCTTCATGGCGCCGTCGCAGACCACCGCCTACTACCAGTCCGGCAGCATGAAGTCGGGACTGGCCGGGTGGTTCTGCGCCAACACCTACGCCCTCGACCAGCGCCCGCGCTACGAGTTTGTGCCGCTGGCGCTGCACGAGGCGGTCCCCGGGCACCACCTGCAGATATCGCTGGCGCAGGAGATGCCACAGGCCCGCGAGTTTCGCCGTGACCTGTCGGCCACGGGGTTTGTCGAGGGTTGGGCGCTGTACGCCGAGCGACTGGGCATCGACATGGGCCTGTACGAGAACCCATATGACGACTTCGGCCGGCTGCTCTATGAGATGTGGCGCTCATGTCGACTGGTGGTTGACACTGGCATCCACCGCTTCGATTGGAGTCGACAGCGGGCCATCGATTACATGGTGACCAACACCGCCCTCAGCCGGTTGAACATCGAACGAGAGATCGATCGCTACATCTCCTGGCCGGG